>CAYOPA010000040.1:1460-8633 GCA_964405625.1 uncultured Bryobacterales bacterium | reverse complement strand
CCGGAGTGGCGGCCGCGCTCGAAAAGCTAGAGCAGACCGAACAGATCCAGGGTTTGTTCGGCGAGGTGGGGACGACGACGCGTCCCATCAACGGCGAGCGCGCCGACGTGCGCACGCGGGAAACCAACGGCGGCCGTCTGGCGGCGGACTCGACGCTGTGGGCCGCCCGTCGCGACTTCCCCGAGCTAAATGTCGATGTCGCCCTCAAAAATGGCGGCGGCATCCGCGACACCATCGCCGGTCCCACTATCATTCGGCTGACGGTGAATGCGCATTTGGCCTTCGATAACCGGCTGGCCATCATCAAGCTGACCGGTCGGCAACTCATTGCGGCCATGGAGAATTCCGTGAGCCGCATCCCTGCGGCCGATGGACGCTTCCCGCACATCGCCGGCATGGAGATGGACGTGGACGCCTCACGGCCCGGCATTCAGGGTCAGGAGGAGCTCGACAGCCCCTCGCGCGTCCGACGGCTGGCCATCCGCCGAGCCAACGGGCAGGTGGACGTGCTGATCCGCAACGGCGTGGCTCAGGGCGATCTGAACCGCACCTTCGTGATGGCCACAAACGACTTCCTCTCAACAGGCGGCGACGGCTACGCGGCGTTCGCCGTGGGCCAAAAGCTGGCCATCACCGATGTCGGCGAGCAGCAGATCCTGGTGGACTACATCGACGAAGTCCTCGACGGCATGGTGGATGAGCTGGACCCGCCGGCGGTGGCGCGCTTCAACCGGTCCGACTTGGCCTGCCAGTTGCGCGACACGCGGCCGACCGTCGTGGTGCGCGGCTGCGACAGCGGCGTGCGCAACGAGCGGCTCGCGCTTGGCTGCACGGTGTCGGACGTGATCTCGCTGGAATGCCGCAGGGTTTCCGGCAGTCCGATCCTGTACGGCGCCTGCATCCGTCGCGAGCTGGGCGAGCTGAGCTTCGGCGAGGCCACGATCAGCCCGATCGAATCCTGCGCGCTCAACGGCCCCGCCCGTTGAGAGGCGCGGGCGGGCAATCGACGGGGTGCAACCAAGTCCGAAGCGCCCTTTGCTGAAGTGGGCAGGGGGCGGCGCTTCAGCCGCCCCCTACTCGGCCTTGCGCGGGTCGAAGTCGCCGAAGTAGTACGGATTGTCGTCCCACGGTGACTCGCCCCGGCTGCGCGGATCGTCCGTGGCGGCCAAGTAGCCGTCGAGCCTCGCCTTAAGCTCCTGCTTCCTCTCCTCAAAGGCCGGGTCGTCGGCCAAGTTGCGGATCTGGCCGGGATCCGTGGAGACCTCAAAGAGCTCCTCCGCCGGGCGCTTGCCGAAGCAAAGCTCAAACTCCTTGGGGAAGCGATCCTTGTTCTCCAGTAGAAACGTCCGGCTGGCGCCTTTGTCCACATCGCCGTAGACGCCCTGGTGAGGCGAGTCGAAGTCGGGGTCGCCGGCGGGCCAGCGTTCGGGCTCGTAGTTGCGGATGTAGAGGAAGTCCTTCGTGCGAATCATTCGCGACGGGTAGGGCGCGCCATTGGGGCGGCACCAGGTGTGGCGCTCGATGGCGGTGACGGTGAAATCGCTCCAGCCGGGGTCCTGGCCGTCCGGGTCGCTCAGCAGCGGAACCAGGCTGCGGCCTGTCATGGCGTTGGGGACCGGCAGGCCCGCCGCCTCCAGGAATGTCGGCGCGAAATCTTGGTGGTGTACGAACGACTGAATCGTCTTGCCGCCTGGAATCCGATCGCCCCAGCGGATGGCCAGCGGCATGCGCACGCCCCAGTCATAGAGCGTGGTCTTGGCGCGCGGGAAGGGCATACCGTTGTCGGAGGTGACGACGATGAGGGTGTTGTCGAGCTCGCCGGCCCCCTCCAGCATCGTCAGCATGTGCTCCAGATGCTGGTCGAACCACTCAATTTCGGTGTAGTAGTCGAGGATGTCGCTGCGGACTTCGGGGGTATCAGGCAGAAACGGCGGTACGACGGCGTCCTCGAGCTTCTTGCCCAAGGCCAGACCGGCGCCCTCCTGGTAGCTGCGATGGGCCTCCGAGGCCCCGAACCAGAAGCAGAAAGGCGCTTCCGCGGGCCTGGCCTGGAGAAAGTCGCGGAAATTCTCGGCGTAGTTGGTTCTGCGAATACCCTCACGGACTTCCCCCGGCGCGTACTCTCGATCGTTGTATCGTTCGCCGCAAGGGTCCTCGTCGCGGCCGCCGGGGGCTAGGTCGCCGGGGCCCCAGGACTTGCCGGTGAATCCGACGTGGTACCCGGCGGCTTCGAGCATTCGCGGGTAGACGTCGATGTCGGCGGGAAATGTGCCGAACAGCGTGCCGGCTTCGCGGGTGCGGTAGATCTGCTGGCCGCTCAGCGCACAGGTGCGGGAAGGCGTGCAGGAAGGCGCGCCGGTATAGGAGTGAACAAACAGCGCCCCTTCGGCTGCGACACGGTCAAAGGCCGGCGTTGAAAGGCCATTGGTCCCGTAAGCCGCCTTGTGCGGATAAGAGATGTCGTCGGAGTACGCCAACAGGATGTTGGGCCGGCGGGCTCCCTGCGCTTCCGGGACAGGGCCGGAGCAGGCGGCCAAGGCTCCGGCCGCCGTCGTGGCCAGGAATTGTCGGCGCGATGGCTGCGGCATGGCGGCCATTCTAACCCGATGGAGCTACTGGGCGAAGACCGGCTGCGTCCAGGCGCGGCGGCCGTTGGAGTCCAGCACCTGCGCGCGGACATACGCCTCGCCGGGCTTGAGGCTGTAGACGGCCGGGTTGTCAAAGGACTCGGCGAGCGTCTTACCGCCCTTGCCCACAAACCGCACGGCGTACTTTTCGTTGTTCCGCTCTTTGATCTTCAGCGACAAGCGGCTGGCGCCTGCGTCCAGCGACTCGAGCTCCACGCCGGTGGAGGAGTAGAAGTCGCCGGCTTCGAGCGCCGCCAGGATGGAGGCCTCGCTCAAATCGCCGGAGCGCACATGGATCCAGCCGCGGCCGGGGTTGGAGAGGTTCGGGCTGAAGGTCTTAAAGGCGTGCGCGTCATCGACGGCGATGCCCCACATGCGCTTGCCGGAGCTAAGGACGTGGTCCCACATCTCGTCCAGGCCGGCCGCGCCGCCGCCGCCGTGCTCGTTGGTGGTGGGGTGGCCGTTGTAGACCTCGAACAGCCCGAGGTTGTTGATGCGGGCGAGCTCGGCGGGCGTGACGGCCCAGCCGAAGTTCGGGTGGTTGAGCGACGGGATGGCGCCGTGGCCGCGGATGATGTCCACATTCTTCTGCAGCGTGTCCGCCAGGTTGGAGCCGAACTGCGGCTCGATCGTCGATCGCAGGCGAAACGCGTTGACATGCACGGGCTTGGATTCAAAGCGCGAGGTGACCTCCTCGCCGGTCAGCAACAGAAACTTCTCCTTGGCCGCCAGGAACGAATTCAGGCCCTGAGGATCGGTGAAGTAGTTGTGGTCGGTGAGCGCGAGGAAGTCGTAGCGCTGCTCCTTGTACCAGCGGGCGACCACGTCGGGCGCGCTGTCCCCGTCGCTGTTGATGGTGTGGGTGTGCAAGTTGCCCTTGTACCAACGGCTTTGGGCGGCTGGAGGCGACTGCATCGCCATCGCGGCCGTCAGCGCCAGGGCGAACGCGCCAGGCAGCAGAATGCGGATCATGGTGGATGCGGGAGCTCGATGGGCCATCGGGCTTAAGCTATCACAGCGGACGGTTGCGACGCCTTCATCGTTTTGTGATATTCTGACGGGAGGTAAGCGCTCGATCTGCGCCTGGCGGCCTTGCGCCGCGCCCCCTGGAGCCCATGGTTCGTCTCTGATCCTGGATCCGTACGTTCAAGCTAAGTTCCGTTCACGAAAGGTTCCGTTCACGAAAGGTTCAACGAGAGGTCAAAACAGCCATGGCGAAGGTTTGCGTTCTCACAGGAAAGGGCCCGATGTCGGGCAACAATGTCTCGCACGCGAATAACAAGACGCGCCGCGTGTTTGAGCCGAACCTGCAATGGAAGCGGTTCTGGGTGCCGAGCGAGAAGCGCTTTATCCGGCTGCGGCTAACGGCCAAAGCGATCAAAATCATCAACAAGCGCGGTATTGAAAGCGTGTACGCCGAACTCCGCCGCAAGGGCGTCAAACTCGGTTAGCCCTTGTCACTGACAAAAGTGGCTGGCAAAAAAAAGAGGCTTGCGGGGGAGGCAAGCCTCACAGCGGGTTGTCGGATGGAGGAATTCGAGACTTCGAGCGCTTGTTTGAACGAGCGGAATCGAAGTTGCTCGAATCGTGAAGCGAATTGGGTTTTCCCATTAGTCGCTTCGAGAGAATAGTACCACAGTCCCGGGACTATTGGTACTGCCTGAAACGTTGCCTTGCAGTTGTGGTTTCCTGGAGCCGTTTGCCAGGCTGGCTCGTGGCGGCGGCCCTCAGCGGTAGGGCAGGTCCTGGCGTTCTGTCCAATCGTCTCCGCTCTTCTCAAACCACTCCATGGTCATGCGGTCGAGCTCGGCGCGCAGCTCGGCGTGAGCGGGCTGGTCGATGAGATTCTCAGTCTGAAATTCGTCAGTCTGATTGTCATAGAGCACCCAAGGCTCGTTCTGATGCCTCGCGTAGGTGTAGCGGGCGGTGCGTACGCCGCGCCAGGGTGCGAACTCGTTCTGCTCGGTGGCCGTGTAGCTTTGCAGATAGGCCGATTCCGGAACGTCGCGGCGCGTGTCGCCCTTGCCCGCCAGCAGCGTCTCTGAAAAATCCGTTCCATCCATATCGTCCGGCGCGTCGAAACCGGCCAGCCCTAACAGAGTGGGGACCATGTCAACGTGGGAAAAGACCAGGTCGTCGCGGTCCGCCGGCGCGATCCCAGCCGGATAGCGCACAATTCCGGGAACCAGGATCGACTCCTCCCATGGCTTCCGCTTGAGCCGGGCGCCTTGCGAGCCGAGCATGTCGCCGTGGTCGGACGTCAGCAGCACGATGGTGTCGCGGGCGCGACCGCTTGTTTCCAAAACCTCGAGCAGGCGGCTGATCTCGTCGTCGATGAAGGTGATCGCGGCGTAGTATCCGGCCAGATCTTTGCGCGAGCCGTTGGCGATGCCGTCCACCCAGTTAGCCCGCATGTAGAGGCCATCAGGGTCGTACAGATTCATGTACTCTGGCGGCGCGACATAGGGATTGTGCGGCGGGCCCCACTGCACGTAGAGGCAGAACGGCTCCGGCGACTCCTGCTCCAAGAAGCGGATCGCCTCGTCGGTAAACGTCCGGGCGGAATATCCAGGCATCTCGATCGGCTCGGGGCTGTCGCGGAAGTAGCTCATATTCCAGTAGTTATGGCTACAGATATTAGCGGCCCAGAAGTCAAAGCCCTGCCGCCGCGGGCCGGGCGGCACAAAGCCGGGCATCCGCTTGCCGCCTTCGAGGTGCCATTTGCCAACGAAGCCGGTGCGGTACCCGTTTTCCGCCAAGATCTCGGCGATGGTGACCTCATCGTCGGGCAACGGCGCGTCGTTGACGTCCACGCCATGGCGATGGGCGTACTTTCCGGTCAGCAGAGTGCCGCGGGCCGGACAGCAGACGGGACAGTTGGCGTAGGTCCGCCGCAGCAAGGCGCCTTCGGCGGCGAGCTTGTCCATGGTCGGCGTGCGGACCTGCGTGTTCCCCATGACCCTGATGTCCATGCCCCGGAACTGGTCCGGCATCAACACCAAGATGTTGGGAGTTGGGAGATTGGGGCGCTGCGAACATGCCGCCGTGGCAGCGGTGGCCGCGCCGGCCAGAAACCGGCGTCGAGTCATCATGCGGCCTAGAATGTCATTCCACTCCGGGGGTGTCAAGGCTCGCAAACCCTTAGTACTAACTGCGCTCGCGTGGAAGGCGGCCCGTGACGCACTATGCTGGAGCTTGCCGCGCGAACCGCGGCCCTTCCGGCAAGCTTCTGGGATGACCGAATCCAACCGCCCAGCCCAACCTCAAAGCGGCCTGCCGGTGGGGCCTCTGTCAGCCTTGCTGGCGGTCCTGGTGGCTGTTGTCCGGGGCGGCAACCAGGTCGCCATCAAGATCGCGTTGCTGTCGATGGCGCCTTTGTGGACGGCCTTCTGGCGAATGTTCGTCAGTTGCCTGACCATCTTCTTCTGGTCGCGGATACGAGGCGTGCGGTTGTGGCCGGAGCCGGGCGAGTGGCGCCATCTGCGGCTGCTGGCGTTGCTCTTTCTGGTGCAGATTGCGATGTTGCACAGCGGCGCGGACTGGACATCACCCGGCTATGCCACCGCTTTGATCAACACGGCCCCGATCTTCGCCAATCTGATCTCGCCGTATTTCGTGCCGCAGGACCGGCTGACCCTCACCCGCGTGGCCGGCTTGGCGATCGCCTTCGGAGGCGCCTGCGGAGTGCTGCTGGGCCGCCCGGAAATGGCGATGGCTCCGCGGCCGTTGCCGGGGAACGTCCTCATTACCATCTCAGGCTGCCTGGTCGGGGCGAGGTCAGTGTACGTGCAGCGCATCGTTCAGAACATGCCGTCCTCGCGAGCGATTTTTTGGCAGATCGCGCTGGCCCTGCCGGGCTTTGCTCTCGGGGCGCTGTTGATTCACGACCCTGTCGAGCGGGCGCCGTTGTCGTGGGCGCCGGTGGCGGCGATCGTCTATCAAGGGGTCTTCGTGGGAGGCGGCGCCTTAATCCTGTGGGTCTATTTGCTAAAGCGCCACACCCCGGGATCGATCACGGCGTTTTCGTTCGCGACCCCCATCGCGGGCTTGGCGCTGGCCGCGCTTTTGTTCGACGAAAAACTGGGCGTTCGGCTGTTGTTGGGCTTGCTGGCCGTGCTGGTCGGGATCGCACAGGTGGCGCGGCCGGCGCGGGCGGGGTAGAATGGCGGGGCGTGCAGTTTGAATACTCCGCCAACGTCGAAGAGCTCCGCGAACGTCTGTCGGCGTTCATGGACGAACACATCTACCCCAACGAGGCGCCGTGGGCCGAACAGATCGCGGCCGAGCGTTGGCAGCCGCCGGCCATCGTCGAGCATCTCAAGGCCCAGGCGCGCGAAGCCGGGCTATGGAACCTGTTTCTCGCCGACAGCGAGCTCGGGGCCGGGCTGACGAACTTCGAGTATGCGCCGCTGTGCGAGATCATGGGCCGCTCGCTGATGGCGCCGGAGGTCTTCAACTGCTCCGCGCCGGATGTGGGCAACATGGAGACGCTGGCGCGCTACGGCGGCGACGAGCACAAGCGCCGCTGGCTTCGGCCGCTGCTGGA
>CAYOPA010000040.1:0-1450 GCA_964405625.1 uncultured Bryobacterales bacterium | reverse complement strand
CACCAACATCCGCACCAGCATCGTGCGCGACGGCGACGAATACGTTATTAACGGCCGCAAGTGGTGGTCGACCGGCGCGGGCGACCCGCGTTGCCGGGTTGCCATCGTGATGGGCCGGACCAACCCGGACGCCGAACGGCACAAGCAGCAGTCGATGATCCTCGTGCCGCTCGACACGCCGGGCGTGCGGGTGTTGCGCACGTTGACGGTCTTCGGCTACGACCACGCTCCGCACGGCCACGGCGAAATTGAGTTTCGGGCCGTGCGGGTTCCGGCTGCAAACATACTGCTGGGCGAGGGGCGCGGCTTCGAGATCGCCCAGGGCAGGCTCGGCCCGGGCCGCATCCACCACTGCATGCGCTCCATCGGGATCGCCGAACGCGCCCTGGAGGCGATGTGCCGACGGACATCGGAGCGCGTGGCCTTCGGCAAGCCTTTGTCCGAGCACGGCACGATCCGCGCCGACATCGCCCGTTCGCGGGTGGAGATTGACCAGGCGCGCCTGCTGGTGCTGCATGCCGCCGACAGAATGGACAAAGTAGGCGCGAAAGCGGCGCGCCAGGAGATCGCCGCCATCAAGGTGGTGGCGCCGCATGTTTCGCTGGCGGTGCTCGACCGGGCGATCCAGGCCCACGGCGGGGCGGGCGTGTCGTCGGACTTCTTCCTCGCCGCCGCCTGGGCCAACGAACGAACCCTGCGCATCGTGGACGGACCCGACGAGGTCCACATCGAGTCTCTGGCCAAGCTCGAGCTGCGCCGTTACGCCGTCCAACCCTAAGTTCCCCCGAGCTGAAGCGGGATTCTGAGCCTATGCTGCCGCCTCAGCAGGGGTTGCAGGTTTTTTCGACTTGCCTTCATCCGAAGCTCTTGGCTGTCTGACGAGGGATTCTGCTCGTAGGTCGCTCTCCCCATGTAGTCAGAATCGCCAAGCCCCAATACTCTTCACTTAACAATCCTGACGCAGGAGGCGAAGTCGATGCGGTCACGGGATAGCGCGCCACGCGGGCGCAGCTTGTAGCTGTTCATCTTGCGCCTGACTCCGCGCGGACGCCGCATGCCGCGGCTCGAACCCACACGCTCGTCGAGCAACTCCGCGATGACCGCCTCATGAAACTTGCGCCAGTCAGCCTCCGAAGCGTAGATCGCGCTGCGGTAGGAGCCGTCGGCGAAGCGCCCGAGCACTTCCAAGCGCAGATTCTTCTTGGCTCGCCACAGCAGGTCGGCGCCCGTCCGCCGCGCTTGCCGGCAAAGCTCGTAGCCGAGAAAGTTGGGGTCGGCCGAGCACAGCATGCCTTTTTCGAGCGCCGGCAAGACCTGCTTGGCGAGCGTGATCTCGCCGCTCGTTCCGCGCGACGCTCCCGGATAGCCGAACGCCTCGCGGTTGGCGGCCTCATCGGCGACGTCGAGGGTCGAGCCGTCGAGCGACACCAGCCGCCATTTGCGATAAAAC
>CAYOPA010000039.1:0-19766 GCA_964405625.1 uncultured Bryobacterales bacterium | reverse complement strand
ATTTCCGGCGCCTGTCGAGCATGGCGCTCGCGGACGCGGTCCCGAACATCGCGCACCAGCGCGGAGACCTCCTCGGGTGACATCATTTCTACGGTACCTGCTCGGACGCCGCGTCGTGGCGTCGGTCCGCGAGCTCCGCGATCCTTCCGGCCACGCCGGCGGCGATGATCTCCGCCATTCGGCCTGCCCCCTCATCGGTGAAATGGACGAACTCGACGAAGTTCTGGCGACCCGGTTCGATTTTCTTGGCGGCGTCGATCAGGATCAGCCCCCGGCGTTCGGCGGTGGCCCGGATCGCGTTGTTCAGCCTCCTTTCCATGTCCAAGAAGCCTTCCTCGGCAAGCTGCGGATAGAACTTGCGCCAGTCGATCAAGTGGCTACGTTCCTCGGGCCGCACCGCGTCGCCGAAGCGCGTCGCGTGGGTCGCCAAGGCGACCTCCACGCCCTTGGCGAGCGTCCTGTCGACCAGGTCTTCTAGTTCCTGCTGGAAGCGCTCGACGTGCTCTTCCGGGATGCGCTGGATCACCTCGTCGGGCGAGATCGCGCGCCGCGCCTGCCAGTCGCGGACGACCGTTTGCGCGGCGGCGGGTATGATCTGCTTGAGGAGCTCGCGGATGCGCGGCCCAGCCGCCACTGACGCGGCGGGTCAATGTAAGCGGCCACGCTGGGGTAGACGATCAACAGCTCCGGCCGGACGGCGTCCAGCGTCTCGTCCAACCGAATCAGCGCCTGCCCCACGCTCATCCCGGCGTAGGAGAGGTTTGCCACTTGCACGGCGTCGTCCAGCCGCTGTCGCAGCACACGCTCAAGTTGCCGGGGAAACTCGTTGTCTTCGCGCTCGTAAAGACCGAACGCCTCCGAGGCGCCCAGGACGGCCACTGTGAGCTTGTCGGGCGACAGGTCCGGCCCGCGAAAGCCCAGGCTGTTGAGCTTCCATTTCTGATACTGAGCGTTGGGCTTGCCGCGGCGACCGAGCTCGTCAAATTCATAGATCGTGTCGATGTCAAAGTACCCTGTCATCGGGGCGCCGTAGGTGTAGCGGTCGTCGATGCGAGCGCACAGCTCCAGCGCCGCCACGGCGAGCAGGGAGGCCATCGCAATGCGAGCGAGCTGAAGCGGGCGCGGCATCAGAACTGGAAGTAGATGAACGACTGCTGCTCGCCGCCCCGGAATAGGCACAAGTAGACGATCACGCTGTAGCAGACCACGCGCGCCTCGGCGGGAATCCAGGGAAAGCCCAACAAGTCGGCGCGGTTGGTCAGGTACAGCAGCGTCTCGACCGCCATCAGCAGCCCGCCGAAAAACAAGACCGGCAGCAGCAACTCCTCAGAGTAAACCTGCCAGGGCCGAAACAACGAAGCCGTCATCCCCAGCACCTGTTGCAGCGACGCCGCCCGGAACAGCAGCCAGCCGTAGCAGGTCAGATGGAAGAAAACGAACAGCCCCACTCCGTGGGAAAGCCCCCGCCCCCAGGGAGTCTTGGCCGTGAACAGGCGATCGAGCGGTTCCTTGAAGTAGCGGTGAGTCGTCAGCAGCGCGCCGTGGTAGAAGCCCCAGAGCACAAAATTCCACGCCGCGCCGTGCCACAGCCCGCCGATGACCATGGTCAGCATCAGGTTGCGGTAGGTGTTGGCCTCGCCGTTGCGGTTGCCGCCCAGCGGGATGTAGAGGTAGTCGCGCAGCCAAGTGGACAGGCTGATATGCCAGCGCGACCAGAAATCCTGCGGGTTGGTGGCGAAGTAGGGGAGGCTGAAGTTCAGCATGAACTCAAAGCCCATCAGCTTGGCCACGCCCCGCGCGATGTCCGTGTAGCCGGAGAAATCGCAATAGATCTGGAAGCAGAAGGCGTAGGTCGCCATTGCGGTTTCAAAGCCGTCCGGCGACGGCGACTGGAAGACCCGGTCGACCAGCGGCGCTAGGTTGTCGGCGATAAAGACTTTTTTGAAGAAGCCCCAGAAGATCAGGTGGATGCCGTCGACCACCTGCCGCGCGGTCGTCTTGCGCGGCGTCGTCACCTGGGCCAGCAGGTTCTGGGCGCGCTGGATCGGCCCGGCGACCAGGTGCGGGAAGTAGAGCACAGCCAGAAAAAAGTCCCAAAAACTGTCGGTGGCGTGCGCCTTGCCTCGGTATACGTCGATCGTATAGCTGAGCGCCTGGAAGGTATAGAACGAGATGCCGACCGGCAAGATGACGTTCAGCGTCCAGATGTCGGCATGGACGCCGGCCTGCCGCAGCATCGCGTGCAGGTTCTCGGTGAAGAAGTTGAAGTATTTGAAAAAGCCCAGCAACCCGAGGTTGGTGACCACGCTGAAGACGACGTAGCGCTTGCGCTCCTGCTGTGGCTCGCCGGCGGCCATCTGCGCCTCCATCTTCTTGGCGCACCAGTAGTCGATCGTGGTGGATGCCAGCAGCGGAAACAGAAACCGCCAATCCCAGCTTGCGTAGAAGAAGCAGCTTGCGGCCACCAGAAAGCGGTTCTGCCAGGCGTGGCTGAGATTGTGGTAGACAATCAGGACGAACGGCAGAAACAGCAGGAACTCGAGGGAGTTGAACAGCATGGGCTGACGCGAACCGTTCTGCTCGAAGGAAGCCCGCCGGGAGGAGATAACGTGGGACCCGCTTGGAAGCTGGTCTCTCGACAAGTATACCGCGGCGAAATTCGGCCGTTCCGGGGCGCCGTGGTATGCTCATGGGCCCATGAGAACGTCGCCGCTTTTTCTCGTTGCTCTAGCGCTGGGGCTGGCCGGGGTTTGCTCCGGCCAGGACCGCCCGCCCAACTTTGTGGTCATCTTCGCGGACGACCTGGGGTACGGAGACCTGGGCGTCTATGGACATCCCACGATCTCCACGCCCCGCCTCGACCGCATGGCCGCGCAGGGGATGCGCTTCACGCAGTTCTACGCCTCCGACAACGTCTGCACGCCCAGCCGCGCCGGGCTGATTACGGGGCGGTACGCGGTTCGCAGCGGCATGACGTCGAAGAAGGCCCGCGTGCTGTTCCCCAATTCCACCGGCGGGTTGCCGGACTCGGAGATCACCATCGCCGAGCTGCTCAAGCAGAAGGGTTATGCCACCGGCATCGTCGGCAAGTGGCATCTGGGCCACCGGTCGCAGTTCCTGCCCACGCGCCACGGCTTCGACTCCTACTTCGGCATCCCCTACTCGAACGACATGGACAAGGTGCAGCCGGGGCTGCCCAGGGACCAGCTCTGGGGCGAAAACTCCAAGAGCGAGTACTTCAACGTGCCGATCCTGCGCGACGAAGAGGAGATCGAGCGGCCGGCCTTCCAGCCGACGGTGACCAAGCGCTACACAGAAGAGGCCGTGGCGTTCATCCGCAGGAGCCGCGAAAAGCCATTCTTCCTCTACATGCCGCATACGATGGTCCACGTGCCGCTGTTCCGCGACAAGGCCTTCGAAGGCGTCAGCGCCCGCGGACTGTACGGCGACACGGTGGAGGAGATCGACTGGTCGGTCGGCCGGATTCTGGATACCTTGCATGAGCTGGGCTTGGACCGGAACACGCTGGTCGTTTTCACCTCGGACAACGGCCCGTGGCTGACGTTCGACGAGCAGGGCGGTTCGGCCGGTTTGCTGCGCATGGGCAAAGGCTCGACCTGGGAAGGCGGCGTGCGCGAGCCCGGCATTTTTTGGATGCCCGGCACGGTCAAAGAGGGCGTCACCCAAGAGCTCGGCTCCACGCTGGACCTGCTGCCGACCTTCGCCGCAATGGCCGGGCTGGAGCCGCCCTCAGACCGCGAACTGGACGGCTATGACCTGACGCCGGTGCTGCGCGGAACGGGACCCTCGCCGCGAGACGAATTCATGTACTACCGCGACGGGGAGGTCTGGGCGGCCCGCGTCGGACGGTATAAGGCGCACTTCAAAACCAAGTCCGGCTACCAGCGGGACGAGCTGCTGGAGCATGACCCGCCATTGCTATTCGACCTCCACGCCGACCCCAGCGAGAAGTACGACATCGCCGAACAGCGTCCGGAGGTCATTGCAGCCATCCAGCGACGTGTCGCCGAGCACTCGGGCGCGGTGGTGGCGGTCAAAGACCAGCTCGCCGATCGCACCGACCCGTAGTGAGCGGCCTTCCAATCGGAAGTATGAGGCGCCCGACTAGGCGCCTCACTTCAGGACCGTTACTGCGCCGCGCCCTCCGCGGGCCCGGGACCATGGCCTCCGCGGTGGCCGCGGAACATCCGCCGCATGCCTTCCGGGCCGCCGGGGCCATGCGGACCGCCCGGACCGAAGCCCATCGCCGGACCGTCAACCAAGCTCAGCATCATCGCGGCCCGCATCACTTGCATCTTCTCGCGGCTGCGCTCTTCCGAGCTCACAATCGTCTGCAACGCTTCCTGCTGGGTCGGAGTCAGAACCGCCCGGGCGTCGGCCTGCGTCTGCTTTCTGGTCTCGCTGAGCTCCACCCGAGCCTTGTGCGCCTTGATCGTTAGCTCGCCGACGATGCTCGGGTTGGGAGCGTCTTTGTCGAGCTCGGCCTTGATCTGCTCGCGCAGCGGGCCGGCCTCTTCCATGGTGGCGCGCATCGCCTCACGGCCGGAGCGCGCGTTCTCCTTGAGCTGGTTCACCTGCCCTTCAGTCAGCTCCAGCGCGGCAACGAGCGCGGCAAAGCTCGGCGCCCCCATTCCTCCCGGGCGCTCGCCGTGGCTCCGCGGCCCCCGTTGCGCGGCCAGGGTCGTGGCGGCGATCAGCGTGGCGGTCATAAGAATCATCAACTTGGCTTTCATGGCTGTCTCTCCTGTCTCGGGGCTGCCGAGGCCGACGTTGCTTTCATCTCGCCGGCACTTATGTAGACGCCCAGTATCCCTTGAAAGATACTTGCAGGCAGGTTAAACCTCTGTAAAACAACACTTTACATGAATTTAACACCAGCCTAAAGCTCACCGCGCCCGGCCGCCTCCGTCATGAAGGCGCTGATGCGGACAGCGTTGGCCATCATCGTCAACGTCGGGTTCTGGCAGGCGACCGTCGGCCAGCTTGCGCCGTCGGCCACGAAAAGGTTCCGCACATCCCAAGCCCGGCAGTTCTTGTCGAGCACGCTGTTTTGCGGCTTGTCGCCCATGCGCGCCGTGCCCACTTCATGGATGGCGAACCCCGGCGCCGAATATGGCCGACCGCCGCGTTGGAGATCCTTGCAGCCCGCCGCCGCAAGCATCTCTTCGCACTGCACCTGGGCGTCCTCCCACATCCGCAGCTCGTTCTCGCCGAACGTGCAATGGATGTTGAGCGTGGGTACGCCCCAGGCGTCCACTTGGTGCTTGTTGAGCTCGACGCGGTTCTCGTAGACGGGCAATTGCTCGATGAACGCCCCCAACCGCATGGTCCAGTACGAGTCATCGCGGACGCGGCGCTTGAAATCGGCGCCGAAGCCGGGAGCGCCCATGTGGAAGGCGGGCCGGGCGCCGCCGGTCATGTGGTAGCCGCGGATAAAGCCGTTGGTCTCCACGCGGTCCACATTGCGGAAGCGCGGCACCAGCAGGTGGTTGGGGCTGCGCGGCGGACCGATCCAGCGAGGCTCATCCTTGCCCATCGGCACGGTCCCGCCGATGCCGCCCATCAGGTGGTCCATCAGATAGTGGCCCAGCGCCCCCGAGGAATTCGCCAGCCCGTCCGGAGCGGAGTTGAGCAGCACGCGCGTGGACTCCAGCGTGGATGCGGCCAACACCACCACCTTGGCGCGGGTCTCGCGGGGCTGCCGGGTTTCACGCTCAAACCAAGCCACGCCGTTCGCCTTGCCCGTGTGCGGATCGACGGTAATGTGGCTGACGACGGCGTCCGGCTGCAATGTCAACCGCCCGGTCGCCTCCGCCGCCAGCAGCGTCGTGGTCGGGCTGGAAAAGTAGGAATTCGTCAGGCAGCCGCGATGGCAAGGGCCGCAATGGTGGCAGGCGGCGCGGCCGTTGAGCGGCTTGGTCAGCACGGCGGAGCGGCCCTCGGTGACGACCCGGCCGAACTTCTTGGCGAGCACGTCCTTGATGCGCCGCTCGCCGCAATGCATGGCCAACGCGGGTTGGAAGATGGAGTCCGGCATCTGTGGCAGGCCCTCGGCCGTCCCGCTCACGCCGATGAATTTCTCGACCGTCTCGTAGTGCGGAACCATCTCGGCGTAGGAGATCGGCCAGTCGATGCCCCAGCCGTCGCGGCTGGCGGCCTTGAAGTCGAGATCGGAATGCCGAAACGCTCCCCTGCCCCAGGCCAACGAGCGCCCGCCCACCGCGCGCAACCGAATCCAGCGGAACTCCTTGCCCTCGGGATGGGTGTAGGGGTTCTCCACGTCATTGACGAACCACTTATGGTTCGTCTCCTCGCAGGCGTAGTTCAGCCGCTGCATCGGCTGATCGCGCATCCAGGATTTGTCCAGGAAGCGGTATTTCGTCTCCCAGGGCTGCACGTGCTCGGAGTATTGCGAGGGGTCAACGCGCGGGCCGGCTTCGAGCACGGCGACTTGCCAACCGGCCTCGGTGAGCTGCTTGGCGACCCAGCCGCCGGTGGCTCCGGAACCCACCACCACGGCGTCAAACGGTTCGGAGCGTTGAAGGATTTGCACTGCGTTTGATCATCGCAAATCCTCGCAGCGCGGGCGATCCAGGCATAATTGAAAGATGCAGTTTGATGCGCTACCCGCGCTGCTTGACGCCAACGCCTCCTCTCGCACCGCCTTGCTCGCGGTCGATCGAAGCCCGCTCTCCCATGAACAGTTTCGCGACCTGGCGGCCAATACCGTTCGCGCTCTGAACCGCTTTGGCGTGGGCCGCAACGACCGCGTCGGCATGGTGCTGCCCAACGGGCCGGAATCGGCTACGGCGTTCGTGTGCGTCGCCTGCGCCGCCACCTGTGCGCCGCTGAACCCCGGCTACCGCCAGGAGGAGCTTGAGTTCTATCTCGACGACCTCAACGCCAAGGCGCTTCTCGTGCCCGCCGGAGACGACTCTCCCGCCACCGCCGCCGCGCAGAAGCTCGGCATCCCGCTGGTGGAGATGGTGGTGGAGGCCGATCAGCCCGCCGGCTGGTTTGCGCTGCAAGGCCAACCCGGCGCCGCACCCGCGCTTGGCGGCATGGCGCAGCCCGACGACGTGGCGCTGGTGCTGCACACCTCCGGCACGACGGCGCGGCCAAAGATCGTGCCCTTGACGCAGGTCAACGTCTGCGCCTCGGCGGCCAACATCGCCGCCACCTTGCGGCTGACGCCCGAGGACCGCTGCCTGAACGTGATGCCGCTGTTCCACATCCACGGACTGATCGGCGCGGTGCTGTCGTCGCTGTCCGCCGGGGCCGAAGTAGTTTGCACGCCGGGCTTCAACGCGATGCGCTTTTTCGGCTGGGTGGCGGAGTTTAAGCCGACCTGGTATTCGGCCGTGCCGACGATGCACCAGGCGATCCTGTCGCGGGCGGGCCGCAACACCGAGATCGCGGAGCAGGCCAAGCTGCGGATGATCCGCTCGTCGTCGGCCGCCCTGCCGCCGCAGGTACTGGCCGAGCTTGAGGCGACCTTCCACTGCCCCGTGGTCGAATCCTACGGCATGACGGAGGCGGCCCATCAGATGGCGTCGAACCTGCTCCCGCCCGGGGCGCGCAAGCCGGGCACGGTGGGTCCGGCCGCGGGGCCGGAAGTCGGCGTGATGGACGACGACGGCAACCTGCTGCCCCAGGGCGCGACCGGCGAGATCGTCATCCGCGGCCGCAACGTCACCCCCGGCTACGACAAGAACCCCGACGCCAACGCAAAAAGCTTTACCGACGGCTGGTTCCGCACCGGCGATCAGGGCTTCTTGGACGAAGACGGCTACTTGACGATCAGCGGGCGGCTGAAGGAGATCATCAACCGGGGCGGCGAAAAGATCTCGCCGCGCGAAGTGGACGAGGTGCTGCTGGATCACCCCGCGGTGGCGCAGGCGGTGACGTTTGCCATGCCGCACGACAAGCTGGGCGAAGAGATCGCCGCGGCGGTGATCCTACGCGACGGCGCCGAGCTGACCGAGCGCGAGCTCCGCGAGTTCGCGGCGCGGAAGCTGGCGGACTTCAAGACGCCTCGCAAGATCCTATTCCTGGACGAGATCCCCAAAGGGCCGACCGGGAAGGTGCAGCGCATCGGGCTGGCGGCTAAGTTGGGGCTGTAAGGGCGGCCGACGCCCCCTGCGCCACAACGTATCAGTGTCCCGTCTCTGGAGTTCGTATACAAGGACCAGGTCATGCAGCGATGCCACAACGAGCTCGAATCTCGCCTAGTCCCGGCCGTGAGGGGCTGCAACAAATCCTGCGATCCGCGCGGCGGGAGCGTGTTCAAGCCCTTGGGGCGGCATTCTGCTAGCCCGGTCCGTGAGGGCCGGGATTGTATGCGCCGCGAAGCCCCCTTCTTTCTTGCATTTACGATCGACCGGAGGCGAGAGCCGAAGGCACAGCGCAAACGGCTCCGCCTTCCACATTTTTTACGACCCCTAAGCTCTGGCAAACAAGGGCGCCGCAGCCCCCTTTGCCCCAGGGCTGAAGCCTGAAGTCCTGGGCCATACTCGGCCACGCATTTCCGGCGCAAATGGCTGCTTGCCGATTTTGTATGCGGATATCTGAGACAGGGCGGCAGCGCCGCCAACGCTCAGATCCATTGGTTTACCGCTACCGTCCCGACCAGCTCTTAAACAGCTTGTCCACGCCTGCGGCTTTGGCGTCGCCGGGGTGAATTGCCACGCGGTACTGGAATCGCATCGACTTGCCGGGCTCCAGCGTGATGGAGCCGTCCCGCGCGGGGTCGCGATGGTAATCGTGCTCGCCGTACGGGTTCGCCGCAAACAGGCCGTAGGCCCGCACGTGCCAGTAGGTCGGGTGCTTGGGGTTGCTCGGGTGGTCGAAGATCGCCACGCCGTAGGTCTTGCCGTCGATCGGGCCGGAATAATCGACCCAAGGGGACTGCTTACCCCAGGTATTCTTCTCGCCCACGGCGCCTTCGGCGTTGACGATCACGCCGTCGCCGGGCGTCTTGTCATGCTTCATCTCGCGCATCTGCTCGTTCAGGCGGATGGCGAAGGTTCCTTCCTTGGTGTCGCCGAACTTCACCGGCTTGATCTCAGCTTTCAAAGTGATGTCGAAATCCATCAACACAACCTTGCCGGCTTTCTGGAAGCGCATGATGCGGCTCTCGGTCAGCAGCACCTCGCCGATCGGCGAACGCCACTCAAAGTCGGCCCGGATGAAGCCGTCGCCCGCTTTGTGGACGCCCTTGAGGACGACGCGCCCTTTCTTGTCCCGCGGCTTCTGGTCTTTCTCGTTCGCCCAGAAATCATACCCGTTCACATCGCCGTGGGTGAACCACAGGCCGCGGTGGTGGGGATGGTCGTGCGCCTCGCCGGGGACATCGTCGCTCATCGGGTAGCGGCGCGTGACGATCGTGCCGTCGGCCGCGCGCAGCGGATGCAGATAGGGCTTAGGGGCGTCGTCGCCGAAGTACAGCGTGGTCAGCGGTTTGCCGTCGAGGGTCACCTCGATCGAGTCGTCGTACTGAATGAATTCGACGCCTCCATGGAGCGCGGGCGCCAGAGTGAGGGCGGTGAGCAGGAGTAAGCTTCGCATGGTCGCTCCGAATCTTAGCAGCCGAGGCGCCTGGGAAGGAAATCCTAGCCCGCTTTTTCGCTCCGGGAGCGCAGGGCGCGCACGCCGAAGAACAGAGCCAGCAACGCCACGGCCGCGCCGACGATCAGCGGCGTGTGGCGCTTGAAAATCTCCCAAGCCTCTTCGCCGTACCAGACGCCCAGCATGATCAGCCCGGCGTAGCGAACCGTGCGCGCAAAGGCCATTGCCGCCGCGACGCGGAGCGGTTGTACGCTTAGAGCGCCCGCCGCAACGATAAAGATCTTCATGGGCGACAGCGGTACGGGAACCATCGCCGGCAGGATCAAGGCGGCGGCGCCATATTGGTCCAGCTTGCGCCGAACCTCTTCGATCTTGGCTTCGGAGACGGATTTGCGCAGCGCCCAGCCGCCCCCGCCGCGCGCGATGTAGTACAGAATCATCGCGCCTAGGGTGGAGCCCGCCACCGCGCACGCTCCAAGCGCCGGGGCCAGGGCCGGCGCGGCCGCCGCCTGGGTGATGATCAACAGGTCGACCGCCTGGCCCGTTGGCAGAAACGCCGTATCGAAGATCGTGACGATGAACATGCCCGGCGGTCCGAGAGCTGACAGGGCCGCCCACTGGGTTTTCCAGGAAATGCTCATCGCCGCGCGGTGTTCCTAGCTCAGGGTCTCAAAAAAGCGCAGCGCCTGCTCCTCGGCCCAGAACCGGTGGGAATTGTGGGCCAGAAAAGCGACGTGCCCTCCGCGGCGCGAAGCCAGCAGGGTGACTTGCGGGTTGCGCTCGAAGACCGGGTCGTCGGCGTAGACCGACCAGGGGATAAACGGATCGTCTTCGGCTTCGATCAGCAGCGAGGGCAGGCGTACGCGGTCCAGGTAAGCCGCCGCCGAGGCCCGGGAGTAGTAGTCCGCGGCCGATTCGAACCCGAAGCTTGGCGCGGTGACGCAGTCGTCGAAGTCCCAGATGGACGAAGCGCCCGCGCCGTCGATTCGTTGGAAGATCTCCGGCATCAAGAGTTTCTTGTAGGCCAGCGTCGCCCGAAGCTGGCGGAGGAACCGCAGCTCGTATACCCGATTGCGGGCCTCGCCGATCCGCTTCGAGCACAAATCCAGCCGGATCGGCACGGAGACGCCGCAGACGCCGCGCACGTGCGCCGGGGCGGCGTCGCCCCACTCGCCGGCCAGCTTGAGGGCCATGTTACCGCCCATGGAGAAACCCAGAATGTAGAGCGGCTCTGCATCCAAGGACTCGGCGACGTGGCGCAGATCGACGGTCAGCCCGGAATGGTAGAGCGTCGGCGCCAGCCGCTCGGTGCCGCCGCAATTGCGGACATTCAGGCGCACCGTGTTGAAGCCGCTTTCCAGCGCCAGCCGGGTCGCGGTGAGCATGTAGCGGGCCTCGCTGCATGCCGTCAGACCGTGCACGAGGAGAACGGTTCGCGCGGCTCCGATGTGGTTGACTTTCGCCAGCACCTGGACTCCCGTCTCGGTTGGGAGCAGGCGCGACTCGGTGGGATAGCGCGCCTCATCCCAACCGGCGGGCCAGTAGCGGGCGGCGATCGTCTGTGCGTCGCCTTGCGGGAGCAAGGGCTGGTAGGGCCGGACCCAGTGGGGCTGGCCGGGCGCATGATCGGCCCGAAAAATCGGCACACAGGACTCTCGGCGCCTACTTCAGCGCGTCAAAGGTGGCGCGAAGCTTGGCTTCCTGATCGCCCCAGAAGGCGCGGTCCTCGCCGGGATGGTCCTCGCGAATGTTGCCGTCTTTATCGACGATCAGCAGGTGCGGCACGTAGTGGCGGCTCATCACGGAGAGCCCGGCGAAGACGTCCCAGGTGCTGCGGGTGGTCAGGCCGATCGGAAACTTCACCTTGTGCTTGGAGATGAACTCGCCCAGGTTGGCGGCTGCGGAGGGGTTGACGGCGAGCGCCATAATCTCCACGCCCTTCGGCTTGTACTCAGCGTAGACCGGGCCGAGCAGCTCGGCGGTGGACTGACAGTGCGGGCAGTCGGTGGAGAAAAACATCACCGCCACGACTTTGCCTTTCAGTGACGCCAGGTTGAGCTCGTCGCCGGAAGTGGTCTTCAGGGTGAGCGGACCGGCCTTGCGAGGGAGCTCGCCGGCAGAGGCGAAGGCGCTGAAAACAAGCGCAAAAAGCGAAATAAAGGCGGTCCTGGTCATCATCGATCTCAAGATATCATACGCGGGCAAAGCGGCCCTAGGTTTCCCGGCGCACGAAAAAAGGCCGGCCGCGACGGGTTCCGCGCGGCCGGCCATGAGTGAGTGGAGGAAACCTAGTCTTGCGGGCTGGCCGAGTCGTCGCGCAGCGCTATGGCCGTTCCGGTGATGGCGGCGGCGGTGGCGCCGGTCACCACAGCGATGCTGGCGCTCTGGCCGAGACCGCCGATCGACCAACCTTCCTTGGCGCCGGCGCCGGCGGCGCGTCCGCCGGTCCGGGGAAGCTTCATGGCGGCCTTGTCGTCGTCATCGTCATCATCGGCCGCGGGGGCCTGAGGTGGCGGAGCTGCGGCCGCGAGAGCGAACGAGCCCTGCGGCACCACGAAGGAGCCGGCCGCGCCGCGCACGACCACATCGCCGCGATAGGCAGCGACGATTCGCTCGCCATTCTGCTCGGCGACGACGAACCAGCTCTCCGCGTTGCCGGCGTCCGCGTTCACTTCAAACTCGCCCACGCGGACGGCGGTCTTGTTGGCGGCGACCACGCCTTCGCTGAGCACGACGGCGCCCTCGCCGAGAGCGGCCTTCGATTCGCCGCGGATTTCGAGCCGACCGACGGTCGGCGAAGAGAGGACGGCCAAGCCGTCCTTACCGGTTTCAATCAGATCGCCCGTGTAGACGGTGGCGCCGCTGGGCAGGGCCGTCTGGTTGCTCCAGACGGGGCCGGCGGTGGTCAGCCCGCCCAGGGCCGTGGCCGCCGGCAGGGACGGCGCCGCGAGCGCGCAGCCCAGAGTGATGGTCAGTAGATATCTCATGAAAACGTCCTTGTCCTCCTCGCTATAATTCGGGCGCCCCGGTCTGATTCGGGCTGTCGTGAAGCCGGCGCCCCGCTGTTTCATCAGTCTTATCGTCCCGGCGGACCCCGATCCTTAGGCTGAAACGGCCTTAGGCCGAAATGGCTACCGGACCGGCCATTTCGGCCGCGGCCAGCTCGACGATCCGCCCGGCGATGCGCCGTGCGTCGGCATCGCTGACCGCCCCATGGATCGGCAGGCACAGGATGTTCCGGCTGATCGCGTCGGTCGTCTGAAGCGCTTCCCGCCGCGGGTCATGGAAGCGTCGGTAGAGCTTTTGCCGGTGCAGCGGCGGGTCGAAGTAGGCGCGCGTCTCAATGCCTTCGGCCGCCAAGGCGCGCATCAGCCCGTCGCGGTCGATCGACGGATCGACGACGACCGCAAAATCCTTGTGACTGCTCAGCGCGCCGTGGGGGATGCGCTGCAGCCGCACGCCGGGAGCGCCCTCCAGCCGCAGCGAATAGAGATTGGCGAGCTCGCGGCGCCGCGCCAGCGCCTCCGGCAGCCGTTCCAGCGCGGCCCGGCCGATGGCGGCCTGAAACTCCGTCATGCGGGCGTTGAGGCCCAAAATGTCGCAGTCATAGCCGTCGCCCTTGCCGTAGTTGCGCGCCTTGCGCAGCTCGCGGGCCAGCTCGGGATGGCGGGTCGTAATCAGACCGCCCTCGCCGCATGTCATCTGCTTGGTCGGCGACAGGCTGTAGACGGTGGCGTCGCCGCGGGCGGCCACGCTCTCGCCCTGCCAGCGGGCCCCGAGGGCGTGAGCGCCGTCAAAGATTAGCGCCAAGCCGGCTTCGCGGGCGATCTTTTCCAGGTCGTCAATCGGCGCCGGGCAGCCGAACAGATGCACGCCCACAATCGCCGAGCAGCTCGGGCTCAGCAGCCGCCGCACGCTGTGCGGGTCGATCTGGAACGTTTCCGGATCGCAGTCGGCCAGGACGGGCCGCAGCCCGTTCCACAGCAGGCTGTGGGCGGTGGCGAAGAAGGTGAAGCTGGGCGTGATCGTCTCGCCGCGCAGCCCCAAACAGCGCTCCGCCAGCATCAAACCGGAGGTGCAACTCGAGACCGCGACGCATTCCGGGGCTTCGAGCGCCTCGGCCGCCTCGGCCTCGAAGCGGGCGACCTCGGGACCGTTGGTCAGCTCGGTCGCCCCCAAGATTTCAGCCAGTCTGCGCTGGAGCTCCTCGATCGGCGGCAGCGTGGGCCTGGCGATCGGGACAGGATGAAACGACGTGCTCATAGTGCGCCCTCCTTGGCGCTGAGCGGGAGGTTGGGCCCGCTCCAAACTTTCTTCTCCGCCGGCGGGAGGCCCGTCCGGGCGCCGAGAATTCTCGACAGACCCCTGGCCGCCAGCACTAACAGCAAGCCCCAGACGGCGGGCCGCAGGAAGACCGTGTAGGCGTTGCGCGCCGTCCACAGCAACGGACCCAGCGCCATCGCCCAGATCGCCAGCCTCGTCGGGCTCGACCCAGCGGCCGCGTCGAATCGAACCAGTGCAAAGCCCAGCGCCAGGAAGTACACGACCACGCCGGGGACCCCGAAGTTCAGGTAAGGCTCGGCGACGGCGGAAAAGCCCAGGCCGCCGTGGCGCTCGTAAATCCACGGTTCGACGATCCGCGTGACCCATTGGCTGGGAGTCAGCTTTCCGATCGGCTGATAGCCCGCGCCCTGCCAGCTCAACGCCAGGTTCGGGATCACCATTTCGGCCGCTTGCCAGTAGCTGTAACCCCACCGCAGATCCTCGGTTTCGAGCAGCACTAGAGTGTGGACCAGCGGGCGGATGCTGCCGCCCATCTCGCCGATCGCCGCCAGCGGGCTCGCCTGGGAGGTCAGGTCCAAGAACGAGCGTTCGTTCAACGACTTCTCCCGCGCCACCCTCGCCGAGGGGACCGCCAGCAGCAGCGCGACGGCCCCGGCCGCAAGCCAGCGCCGGGGAATTCCGGCGCCGCGCTTTTCCGCCAGCGCCAACAGCACCGCCAGCGGCGCCAATGCGTAGCCACGATAGCCGACCAGGAAGATGAAAGCCCCCCAAACCAGACCGACCGCCAACACCAGCCGCACCTGCCGCGCCGGCGCCGCCGCCGCCGCCAGGAACAAGCCAATCGGCACGATCTGCAAGCTCGAGATCAACAGCCGGGGGTCGTATGTCTTGGTGATCTGGTAGGACTCCATGTAGGAGGCGTTGGCCAGTCGGCCGAACCCGATCTGCCAAGCCCCGGCCAACAGCGCCGCAAGACCGACCGCCGTGGCGAGCAGGCCGCAGCGGTACATCCAGCGGTTGTGCCGCGGCGTCGCCGGCGCATCCCAGCAGGCCGGTCCTTGGCGCATGGCCGCCAGGGTCGCGCCAAGCTGATAGCAGGCCACCGCCAGGATCGACAGGGTCAGCGCCGGCGCCAGATCCCAGGTATTGAACCAATGCGGCATCCGCGAGGCCGGGACGCCCAGCGCCCACAGCCCGGTCAGCCCGAAGTGGAACAGCCCCAGCACGCCCAGGTACAGCATTCCCGAGGAAAACAGCGGCAGCCGAAGGACCCGCAGCCCGACCGTCGCCGCGCAGGCGAACGACCCCAGGCCGGCGAGCGCCGCCGTCCGGTCGTCGCCGGACGCCCAGGCCAGTCCCAGAAGTGCGAGTTGGGCCAGCAACCCGAGGGCGGCCGGCGCCACGCCGCCCAGCGAGCCTTGGATCGAGCCCGTCACGCCGCCTCCGCCGCCAGCGCCGCGAGCGTCCCGCCGCCGGCCGTCCGGTCGTAGAGCGCCGTCAGCCGTTCCCAGGCGTCGTCAATCGCGAAACCGCCGGCCCGTAGCGCCGCCGCCGCCTGATCGCGGCTGGGCCGCGGGGCGCGGGCTCGCCGGAGCAGCTCCAACATCCCCGCCGCCCAGTCGCCGTCCAGCGGCAGCGTCTTGATGAGCGCGGGGACGGCGAACGTCTCCGCGCTGATGGCGGCGGACACGAGACAGGGAAGCCCGGCCGCCTGCGCTTCCAACAGCGCCACCGGCAACCCTTCATACAGCGACGGCATGGCGAAGGCGTCAAAGACATGACGCAGCAGTTGTGGCACGTTCGGCCTCCGACCGGCTAGCATGACTTTGCCCTCCAGGCCCAACGCGCCGACGCGCTCCTCCAGCGTCGCTCGTAGCTCACCCTCGCCAACAATCACCAGCCGCAGGCGCGGTTCGAGCCGTGCGGCGGCTTTGAAGCCATTAAGCAGGAACAGTTGATTCTTCTGGGGATGCAGCCGCCCGACGTGACCAATGACGAAGCAGTTTGTTGACAAGCCGAGCTCGGCGCGCAGGTCGCCCGCCGGCGCCGCCGGAGCCGACAGGTCCAGGCCGTAGGGAAAGATCTCGGCGTCGCCGCCGATCCAGTCAGCCGCGCCTTGCGAGCATGCTAGACGCAAGTTGGCAAAGCGCCGGATGGAGGCGCGCATGGCGTTGCGGTAGAGGCGCCGCGAAGGGCGGTCTCCATGGCCGTCGTGGGAGTTGTGCGCATGCACCGCGCGCACCGGCGTCCTCGCCGCCGCGGCCGCCGCGGCGAGCGCTCCGCCGAACAGCAGCACATGGCTGTGCAGCGCGTGGTAGCCGCCGCCCCGGAGGATTCGCGCCAACCCGGCCAGCATGGTGGCGGGTCCCTCCGGACAGCCAATTACGCGGCAGCCCAACTCTAGGGCGCGGTCCACGTAGGGTCCGGGGCGCGGGTCCAGCAGGCAAACGTCAGCGGACCAGGGAGAGTCGTGTCGGCGGGACTCGAGCAGCCGCAGAAACCATGTCTCCGCTCCGCCCGTTGCGAGAGAGCCGAAGACGTGTAGGGAGCGGCGGTCGGCGGGCTGGCGGAAGTCGTCCACGTTCAAGCAGACGATCGGCCGCCGCGGACGAGGGCATTAGGGCGGAGCCGAGCGGCGTTTGCGTCCCAAAAACGCCCTGCGCAGCGACGGCGCCTTACGGATGCGGCCGGGCCGGGCCTCCAGCTTCTCGCCCCACAACGCTCGCCATGGGTTGTCGATCAGCAGCTCCCTGGCTTTGGCCGGGCCCCAGCGGTAGACCAGGAAGTCCCAGGCTTCCAGCAGATCGGGCGGGCGTGTTTCGAGATTGTGGCCGTCGCTGACCACGAACTGCGCCAGGTTGGCGTCGATCAATCCGATCGCGGCGGCCTGGGTTTTCTCCCCAAAAAGCCCGGTTAGCGAGCCTCCACAGACTTGCGCCAGCGCCCCTCGGTCGAGCCAGTGCTTTAGGCGCCTGGTCGAGGATCGCAGCCTCGTGTTGCGCTCCGGCGTCGAGATGATCGGGATGGCGCCGAGGTCGCGCAGCCGCCCGAAGAGCTTGCCCAAGCCCTCGGCTTCAAGCAGCTCGCTGCTAACTTCCACCAGCAAGTATTGCCGGCCGTTGAGGGTATAGCGGGACGGGTCGGCGCAAACCTGCTCCGCGTTGGCCCAAGTCAGCTTCACCTCGCAGCCGCGATGCAGGTGGATGGTCTCGCCGAGCGCTTGTTGCAGACGGGCGAGCGCCGCGTCAGCCTCGGCCGGGTCCCACGGCTGGGAAAGGTCGGTCTTCGGCGCCGCGACGATCTCCTTGGTTCCGCGCTCGGCGGCGTGGCGGCACATCGCCAGGGCCTCGGCCTCGTCGGCGGCGCCGCGGTCGGCGCCGGGAAGCACGTGCGCCTGCAGATCGACCATGGGCCCGCCGGCTCTCGCTCAGGCCTTGACCCAGGAGCGGGTCTCCGCCGCCTTTTCGGCGGCGTCCAGCACTTTCTGGTTCAGCACGCCGTCCTCAAAATCAGGGCGCACCCGCTGGCCGGACTCCATTCCATTGAGAAAGTCATAGATGCTGTGGGTGAAGGTGTGCTCGTAGCCGATGATGTGGCCGTCCGGCCACCAGCGTCCGCCGTAGGGGTGGGACTGGTCGCAGCAGATGATAGTGCGGAAGCCCTGGGCGTCTTTGTCGTCGTCGACCGAGAAGTACTGGAGGTTGTTGAGGTTCTCCAGGTCAAACGACACCGAGCCCTTGCTGCCGTTGATCTCGAAGGTATTCTGGTTCTTCCGGCCGGCGGCGAAGCGAGTCGCCTCCAGTGTGCCGATGGCGCCTTCCTCGAAGCGCACGCACATGACAACGGCGTCGTCCACGGTCACCGGCTTTTTGCCATCGCCGTTAAGGGCTGGGCGTTCGGTGATGAAGGTCTCCGTGGCGGCGCAGACCTCTGCGATCTCGCCGCAAAGGTAGCGGCCCAGGTCAATGATGTGCGCGCCAAGGTCGCCGAGCGCGCCCGAACCGGAGGCTTCCTTGTCGAAGCGCCACAGTCTGGGGAGCTCGGGCGACATCGCCCAGTCTTGCAGGTAGCGGGCGCGAAAATGAAAAATCTGTCCCAGTCGCCCGTCGTTGACCATCCGCTTGGCTAGCGCGACCGCCGGACAGCGGCGGTAGTTGTGCATCAGGAAGTGCCGCACGCCCGCGTTTTCAGCCGCCTCCAGCATCCGCTGCGCTTCAGGCAGTGTGTTGGCCAAGGGCTTTTCGCAGATGATGTGCTTGCCTTGCTTGGCGGCGTACAGCGCCATCTCCTCGTGCATGTGACCGGGCGTGGCGATGTCGACCAAGTCGATGTCATCGCGCTCCATCACGGCCTTCCAGTCCGTGGAGCCTTCCTGCCAGCCGAAGGTCTTGCGGGACTGCTCGGTCTCCTCCGGGTTGCGCCCCACCAACACCGCCATCTCGATCTCCGGCGCGTCGGAGAAGTACATCGTGACGTTCCGATACGCCTGGGAATGGGCCTTGCCCATGAACTTGGTGCCGAACAACGCGACTCGAATCGACATGGATGCCTCTGCAAAGTGGGGTTGGGAAAGGTCGCCCGGCAGGCGGCCTCAGATGAACATTTCTTCGTCGAGCGTCGCTTGATCCACGGTCGGACGGCGGCGGCGCCCTCCGGCCAGATGCTTCAGCGCCGCGTCGAGCCCGGCCGCCACGGCGCGGATCTGCTTGACCGGCACGAGAATCGTCTTCTGAACCGCATCAGAGGTCTCATCAAAGCGGTCGAGGTTGGTCTGCACGCTCTTGTCCACCCGCGCGAGCTGGGTCTTGGTCGAGGCCTGCAAGTCGGTCAGGATCTCGTCGAGCTTCTCCATCTGCACCTGACCGCGCTCCGTCATGCGCTTGACGTCGTTGAGGATCGGGGTTGATTTCTCCC
Source organism: uncultured Bryobacterales bacterium (assembly GCA_964405625.1). Classification (GTDB taxonomy): domain Bacteria; phylum Acidobacteriota; class Terriglobia; order Bryobacterales; family UBA6623; genus RI-231. The sequence goes on along the minus strand of CAYOPA010000039.1, from coordinate 980 downwards.
GCAGATCCTTAACGGCGCTCTGGGCCGTTTCGGCCATCGGCTCCCAGCGCTCGAGGAAGATAGTGGTGCGGCCCTTGAGCTCGTTCATCGAGCGGTACATGCCGAAGAGCATGCCAAGCATCAGCAACAAGGCGACCGCGGCGACGCCCGTGAAGACGGCCATCGTGGTGAGTAGAAACTGGACTTGGTCTGGATCCATCACGATAAGCGGCGTTAGTTAGCCTTCCGACGCCTCAGGCTCTTCTATCCCGGTCGCTTCGCGGTAGGCGCGGCGTCCGGCGTCCAGGGCCGCGGCGAGCTGGTCGCGCTGGCTCTGCGCGTTCTCGCGGCCCCGGTGCAGGATCTCATCGGCCTGTTGGCGGAGCTCGCCGGAGCGGCGCTTGATGTAATCGCGACCGTCGTCGGCGCGACGGCGCAAGTCTTCGCGCAGCTCGTCTCCTGGCGCGGGGGCGTACAAGACGGCGACTACGGCGCCTACGCCAAGACCCAAAAAGAAATAGGGGAGTTTGGAGTCAGCCATGGCTTGTTAGCGTAAATGTTAGCACAGCCCGGCGCACCGGGCCGGCGGGGGGCTGGCGGGGCCGGCGATGCCGGAATGCGCGACATGGAAATGGACGTTCGGCTGGAACGTGACGGATTGGGCGACCTCTGAATAGACGAGAATCCTCAGAGAGGAGGCGCCTGTTGTCGCAGTCTCCGTCCGACCTCGAAGCGGCTTGAAGCCGCCCGCCGCGGCAACTTCTCGGCCTCGGCGATCTGCGGCCCGGTACGATTTCCAGCCCCCCTGGCCGCTGCGGCAAGCCCAACCGCCAGTGCGCCCGCCCCGACGGCGCCGGCCATCCCCAGCTCCGCCTGCCGCGCAAAGTCAAGGGCGGGAGCGTTGGCCGTCGTGGGCTCGGAAACCAGCTTCGAGCCGGCCCGCACGCGCGAGGTCAAGCTGGGCTGCGTGTTCACTCAAACCCAATGCGACGGGCCAGGCC
>CAYOPA010000038.1:0-19772 GCA_964405625.1 uncultured Bryobacterales bacterium | reverse complement strand
TCAGCGTCTCCGTCGGGTTCGAGCCCGGCCGGATCATCCGGGCGTTGGTGCGGGCCACCAGCGGGTCTTCGATCGGCACGCCCTGTCCGCCGATGTAGAAGACCAAGGCTTTGCTCGTGATCTTCCGCGGCGCTTCATGCAGGCTGCGCAGGTGGACCTGATCGACCGCCTGCCGTGTGACGGACAGCATCACCGCCGCCGGCTGAACCCCCTGGCAGGCGTGGCTCGAAGCCGGTGTTCCCCTCGCGTGTGGACAAAAGGGGGGGTGCACCCCAGACTATCAGGCTGCGACGGCCTCGAAAGCCGCCCGCATGGCCGCCTCGACCTGTTCCATGGGAATGTCGCTGACAATTTTGACTTTGCCGATGCGCTCGGGCAGCACGAAATGGGTCTTACCGCCGATGGTCTTCTTGTCGCCCATCACACGCGGAGCGGTGCTCACGGGATCGACTCCCGCCAAGCTGGGCAGCGGCCCATAGGCGCGGATGAGGGCCTCAATGCGAATGCGCTCATCGCGCCCGATCGTACCCAGCGCCTCGCCCAGACGGCCCGCGGCGATCATGCCCCAGGCCACGCTTTCGCCGTGTAGCAGCAGCTTGTAGCCGGTCTCAGCCTCCAACGCGTGGCCGAAGGTGTGGCCGTAGTTGAGCATGCGCCGGACGCCGGCCTCGCGCTCGTCCTGCGCGACGACCTCGGCCTTGATGCGCACCGAGTCGGCGACGATGCGCTCAATCAGGTCCGGCCGACGGGCGAGCACGGCTTCCCGTTCGCCTTCAAGCAGGTCAAAGAGCAGCGGCTCCCAGATCACCCCGTACTTAATGACCTCGTAGAGTCCCGCGCGCACTTCGCGTTCGGGAAGGGTGTTCAGCGCAGTGGGGTCAATCAGCGCCAGTAGCGGCTGTTGGAACGCGCCGAAGAGGTTCTTGCCGGTCGCCAGGTTCACGCCGGTCTTGCCTCCGACGGCTGAGTCGACCTGCGCCAGCAGCGTGGTGGGAATCTGGATCACGTCGACCCCGCGCATGTAGCAAGCGCCCAGAAAGCCGGCCATATCCCCGGTGACGCCGCCGCCAAAGGCCACAACGATGGCGCTGCGATCGGCCCCGGCCTGGTGCATCCGCTCGGCTAGGTCCTCGACGGTTGACAACCGTTTGCGCTGCTCGCCGAGTTGCGCCGTAATCAACGTATAGTCGGTCCCGGCCAATCCGCGGGCCAGCCTTTCGCCCTGAGCGCTCCAGACGCGCTCATCAGCCACGACGAACAGTCGGCGACCCTGGATGAACGGGGCCAGATGCCGCCCTGCTTTCTCCAGGCAGCCGGCGTCCACGATGACTTCATAGGCCGCTGACTCGGCCCGGACCGGAATGCGTTGCATAGTCTGATCCGTTTGTAGCACGGCCGGCGCACTCGGGGCGTCAGACGGTCTTCCGACCAAACCCCAAGTCCGCGGCGAGCGCGATCGGGTCGCGGTAGGGACGCCGGTTACCCGGCGCCCTCGGACAGCCTAGTGAAAAATTCTCGTAGCGCCGCGGCGGCGGCCGATGAGAGGCTTGTCATGAACACGACTCAGGTTTACTCCTGTTGTCAGGCCGCCGCTGGCGGGCTGCTTTCCGCGATCGACAGCCATGACGTCCGCGCGATCGAGGACGGGCTGACGCAGCTTCGCGGCATTCTCTCGTCACGCCAATACGACGACGGCGCGCGGGCCGATCGGCTGTATGAGGAACGTTTGGATGCGCTGGAGGGGGTCGCCGACGAGCTCCATCGCTCGGTGAGCGGGCTGCGGCGGTCGGCGCGCGCCGAGCTCGAACGGATGCGCGAGAAGGCGCCGCTGCTACGCCACCTCACAGCGCGAAGCTGAGCCCGAAGCCGGCCACGGCGTCGCGCAGGCCGATGATCGTCTCGGCGTTGAGAGGAATGCCCTCGCGCCGGTAGCGTTGCTCGGTCTCATGCTCCAGCTCGCCGGGCGCGTACAACCGCGCCACGCCCTCGCGCCGGCGGCTGTTGCGAATCTCCCGGATCGCCCCGTCCACCCGCGCCCGCATCTCGGCCGGATCACAAAAAAACGCCACATTGAGCGCCATGAAGATGTGGCCGTCCACGCCGGGTCGCGCGCCGGAGACCATGTCGCCCGACTCAGTCCCGTAAGCCGCGCCAGAGAGCAGGCTCGACAGCAACCCCCATACCATCGCCAAGCCCACACCCTTTTGTTCGCCGATCGGCTGCAACAGCCCTTGCACGGCTTCGGCGGCGTCAGTGGTCGGGGAGCCCTCGCGGTCAAAGGCCCAGGTGGGCGGGATCGGCAGCCCTTTCTGCTGAAACACCCTGATCTTGCCGTGGGACGAGCCGGCAAAAGCGGCGTCGAAGACAATGTCGGGCTCTTCGGCGGCGGGAATCGCCAAGCCCAAGGGGTTGATACCGAGAATCTTGTCGAGGCCGCCCCAGGGGGCCATGGTCGGCAGGGCGTTGGTGGAGGCCAGGCCGATCATGCCCTGCGCGGCTGCCATCTTGACGTAGTAGGCCATGGCGCCGCAGTGGTTGCTGCCGCGCACGGCGGCCACGGCGACGCCGGTAACGCCGGCGCGCTCTATCGCTTGCCGCATCGCGAAGGCCGCGCCGATCTGGCCCATGGAGTTGCCGCCGTCAATGACCAACGCGCCGCCCCGGTCGCTGACCACCGCGGGCCGGCCTTCCGGATCGACGCCTCCGCCGGTGAGCTTTCTCACATACTCGGGCACGCGCAGGCAACCGTGCGAATGCAGACCGCTCAAATCGGCGGCCGCCAGCGAATCCGCCAGCAGGGCGGCGTCCGCCTTGCTCATCGCGCAGGCGCGGAATATCTGCGTGACAGTGTCGCGTAGCGCCTCGAAGGAGACGCGCTTGTCCGTGGCCGAGTCAGGATAAGCGGACATGGAGCCTCAGGTGCGGGAACCGTTGAGGCCGCCGACCAGCAGCGTCGGCTGGACGAGCTCAGCGGGGCGCGGCTCCCACGGCAGCACGCCGTCGCAGCGCTCGCGGTAGTGCTCGCCGAACTCCGGCCAGTCGAGCAGCTTCTCCGCCGGGCCGCGCTGCATTTGCGCGCCGTCCATGGCGGAAACCGCGATGGGTCGCGGCGGCTCGAGCTCGGACCAAGCGTCGGACAGCAACGCCATGCCGTCGGCCTTGGCGGCCGGGAAGCTCACCTGCAAGGTTGGGGGGTCAACCCGGCTGCGGCGGCCCTGGAACGTCCACGGCTGGTAGAGAATTTCGGCCGATTCGCCGCCGCGTTGGGCGCGCAGGGTCAAGACCGGAAGCTGTCCAAGAGAGGTGCCGGTGGCGAAACCGCGGAACATGCCGGAGGAGAAAAAGACCTCGCGGCCCAAACGGTTGACCACCACCTGAAAATCTGTCGGCGTGGCGATAATTTCGGGCTAGCCGAGCTTGGTGGGATAGCCAAAGGCTTCCCGGCCATGGAAGGCGTCGCCCTGGGAATCGGTGATGTGCGAGACGGCGTACCAACCGGCACGGCCGCCGGCGATGGCGAAGGCAAACAGCCAGACCTCTTGAAAGGGCTCCGGCGACAGCATCGATTCATGGACGCGGAGCCCCATGATCTTCAGCATCGGCCGGCCGCCGGAGCGCAAGATCGGTGGCAGTATCGCCTCATGCGCCTCCTGGGCGACCATGATGTCGAGCTCACAGATCTCCATCGGGCCGAGCAGGATCTCCTTGCTGGTTCGCAGGGAATCCAGGCTTGCCCGGGGGGCGCGGGCCGGACGGAAGGGGTCGGCGCCGAGGGCGGTCAACGGTGACGGATAGCTCAGCGGCGTCCACGGGGCGGCGTCGGACGCTGAGATTTCGGCGACGGAGGGTCCGAGGCGGGGTTCGGCCACGGCCTCGCCCGAGGCGACGTTTAGGACAGCCGAGACCGACTCGCCGACGCTCCAGGACGCCTTCAGATCATCGCAGCGACGGCTGGCCCCGACCGGCTCCGCTAGCGCCAGGCGCCGGACGGCGGCCCCGGAGAGCAATCCGCCCGCGCCGGTCCAGTCAGCGGCCGGCTCAGCCGTCCAAATCAGCAGCGGGGCGGACGATTTCGATTGCCCTGGAAGCTCGTCGCCCACAACGCCGCTGACTTCGAGCTTCGGCGCGCCGTACGGGGCGATAGAGGCGCGCACCCGACCGCCGTCCACGCTGAGCGAAACTTCCGCCGGAACCGCCGGCAGCCCGAAACGCTCGCGAGCGACCCGCAACTCGCGCTCGCTCGAGACGTAGACGCGCAACGGCGTCCAGCCGTCCACGTCGCCCGCGCGGGTCTTGACCGACAGCCGCGCCCAGCCCCAATTTTCGGGTTCCAGGATGGTCTTGGAGGCGGGCTCGACGGCCTCGACATCCAGCCGCAGCGTCGCCTTGTCGGCGGCCGACAATCCGGCCGGAACAAGAGCTGCGGTCTCTCCGTCGGCGAGCCTAAACTCCCACGTCAGCCGCCGGCGCGGCGCCTCGCCCGCCGCCCGCAAGCTCGACGGCGCGGCCCAAGCGGCGGCGGCCATCCCCAGAAACATCCTGCGGTTAAGGCTGAAGCCGTGCACAGTGTTGATTATGCCAGAGCGGTTGATTGTATCTGTACGCAGAACCTCCGATTAGTGAGCTTCGCGGGCCTAGTACGCCGACCGCCTCCGGGCCCCGGTTGGGCTTGCCGCCGGTCTGCTACCATGCTCGTCTGGCGCTTTCCATGGGCTCAATTCGACACGGGACGGCGGCTTTGGCCCTCCTGGCGACAGTCTGCGCAATCGGCGTCTCCACTGAGCCGCTCGGGGCCCAGGGCCAGTCCACCCTGAAGGCGTCCGCCGTCGGCGGCGGGAAGCGATCCGGCAAGCCGTTTGAAGCAAAGTTCGTGGATGTGGCCGTGTCGGCCGGGTTGGACATGCGCTTCACTTACGGGGACGAAAAGTCGAAGCAATACATCATGGAGGCCAACGGTTCCGGCGTGGCCTTGGTGGATTACGACGGCGACGGCCTGCTTGACGCGTTCCTGGTGAATGGCTCGACTTTCGACGCCGAGCCGGGGAAAGCGCCCAGCAGGCTGTACCGCAACACCGGCGACGGGACGTTCGCGGACGTGACCGCCAAGGCCGGCGTCGGCCGCGACGGCTGGGGGACGGGCGTCTGTGCGGGCGACTACGACAACGACGGCTCGACCGACCTCTACGTCGCCTATTGGGGTCTCAATTCGCTGTATCGCAACAAGGGCGAGGGCGGCTTCGAAGATGTCGCCGGGCGGACGGGCGTCGCGGGCGGGTCGGACGAGTGGACGTCGGGCTGCACGTTCGTGGATGTCGACCGCGACGGCTACTTGGATCTGCTCACCACACAGTATCAGCGCTTCGACCCCAAAACGACGCCCAAGGCCGGAGCGAGCTCGACCTGCCAGTGGAAAGGGATGCCCGTTTTTTGCGGCCCGCGCGGCTTGCCTTATGGCGCGGTGACTTTGTACCGCAACAAGGGCGACGGGACATTTGAGGACATTACGCAGGCGTCCGGCGTCGGCGAGGCCCGGGGCTTTTACGCGTTTACCGCCGTGGCGACGGATTTCAACGGCGACGGCTGGCCGGACATCTATGTGGCCTGCGACTCGACGCCGAATCTGTTCTTCGTCAACAACGGCGACGGGACCTTCACCGACTTCGCCACCGAGACGGGGCTGGCCTTCAACGAGCATGGCAACGAGCAGGGCGGCATGGGGCTGGCGATCGGCGACATCGACAACGACGGCCTGCCGGACATTATCAAGACGAACTTCGCCGGCGACTATCCGAACGTCTATCAGAACCTCGGCGACGGTATTTTTGAGGATGTCGTGATCCGCGCCGGACTGGGGGCCAATCCGCAGTTTGTGGGCTGGGGCGTGCAGCTCGTGGACCTTGACAACGACGGTTTGCAGGATGTTTTTCAGGTGAACGGCCACGTTTATCCGGAGCTCGACAAAGAGACGAGCATCGGCGAGGAATTTCGCCAGCCCGGCGTCGTCTACCGCAACCTGGGCGGCGGGCGCTTCGAGGACGTGACCGATCTGGCCGGGCCGGCGTTACAGCAGAAGCGTTCCAGCCGCGGCGCAGCCTTTGGCGACTTCGACAACGACGGCGACATCGACGTGTTGGTGATGAACATGGGCGAGCAGGTATCCCTGTTTCGCAACGAGCTGGATTCGCCCCATCACTGGCTTCGAATCAAGCTGCGCGGGACGGTCTCCAACAGGGATGCGGTCGGCGCGCTGATTCGAGTGACGGCGGGCGGCGCGACGCAAGTGAGGGCCGTGCTCAGCCAGGACAGCTACGTCTCCCACAGCGATCTGCGGGCGCATTTCGGCTTGGGCTCGACGGAGCGCGCGGACAGCATCGTGGTCCAGTGGCCCAATGGATTGACGGAGGAGTTTCCCGGCGTTGAGGCAGACCGGGAAGCGCTGCTGGTCGAAGGCGAGGGCGAGGCCCGGGAGGCGCCGTGAGGTTGGCGACGGCGCTGTTGGCCGTCGCGGTGATGGCGGCGGCGGCGGATCCGGGAACGCTGTCGGATCAGGCCATGGGCCTGGCGCGGCAGCAGCGTTTCGCCGAAGCCGAAGCGCTATGGAATCAGGCGCTTGCGATCGACCCGGCGTACTTTCCAGCGTTGTTTAACCTGGGTTGGATGAACGTCCAGCAGTCGAAGTTCGCCGAGGGCGAGCGTTATCTAGCGCGAGCCGCCCGGACCGACGAGGCGGATCTTAATACGTACTACGCGCTGGGCTTGGCACGGTCGAAGTTGGGAGAGCGCGAGGGCGCTCTGCGCGCCTGGCGCGAGGCGCTCGCCTTGCAGCCCGAGCATGTGAAGCTGATGCAGGTGATGTCGGTGGAGTACAGCGCCGGACGTTATCACCGCGAGGCCGCAGCCCTGGCCGAACGGGCGATCCGGCTCCGCCCCGCCGAGCAGGACCTGTACCTGATGGCGATTACGGCCTACCGCGAAGCCGGAGAGCTGGGCAAGGGCGGCGAGATCGCCCGGCGCGCGGCGGAGCTTTTTCCTGATTCGGCGCGGGCGCAGTTCGAGCACGGCTGGCACCTGCTCAAGGCCGGCGACCATGCGCAAGCTCTGGCGCCAATCAAGAAGGCGATGGAGCTGCAACCCGACTACGAGGAGCCGTTTTTCTACTACGGCGACTGGCTCGTCAATCTGGGCCGCTACGCCGAAGCCGAGCCGCTGCTGCGCCGGGCGATCGAGATCTTGCCCGGTTACATTCCGGCGCGAGTTCGGCTGGGACGCGCCTTGCTCGGCGACGGGCGTCTGGACGAGGCGATCGCCGAGTTGGAGAAAGCAATCGAACAGGAACCGCGCCATCCGCAGCCGCACCTGCTGCTTTCGCAGATCTACTTTCGCCAGAAAGACTTGAAGAAGGCCGCCGCCGCGAAACGTGAATCCCTGCGGCTGAGGCGCGAGAACCCCGAGTTCCTCGAAGCGGAGCAGACGCGGCCGTTTCCCGAGTAACTACAGGGTCACCGTGTTCTCGGCGAGGTACCGGCTGATGTACGTCTCGCCGGGGCCGATGTAGTGAAATTTCTCGGCGTACTCCACCCCGTACTGGCGGCCGAGCTCGGCGTCTTCGTGGAACAGCAAGTGCTTGATGTACTGGCGGTTCGCGGTGTCGTCGTCATCGCCCAGCAACGGCAGCTTCTTGCCTTGCGCGGCGAGCTCGCGGCGCAACCGCGAGCCGTTTTCGCCCGCAGGACCTTGGGTGACGTTGGCGACGTTCACGTGTACCTTCTGGTCCATGTACGGGCTGATGTCCACCACCCGGTTCACCAGTTGCGGCCCGCGCGAGAAGTAATACTTCTCCGTCACGGACTGCGGCTCCAGACCGGTCTCGAAGTGCTCCGGGTAGTCCAGACGGCCCCCGGACATCCAGCAGGCGGCCTCCACCATGGAGGCGGTCACGTAGTGGTCCGGGTTTTCCTCGTAGTGGCCCCAAGGGTCATAACATATAACGGTATCCACCTTCAGCAGCCGGAACAGGAAGATCAACCGGGCGCGAAACTCCAGCAGGCTCACGCCGTCCATCAGGTGATTGCGGTAGCCGAGGTGGTAGCACTTTTTCAGGCCCATCCGGCGGCTGACCTCTTCGGTGTCTACTTCGTTGTTGAGGATGACCTGGCCGACGGTATCTCCGGCGCCGGCCATCTCGTCGTTGCTGGGACGGATCATGTAGCCGGTGTAGCCCTCGTCGATGAGCTTGAGGATCAGACCGCCGGCAAAGAGCGGGATGTCGTCGCAATGCGGCTGAATGGCCGCCAGGACCTTGCCCTGGTGGGGCTTGCCGCTACGCAGGCCTTCCAGGACGACTTCGGCCTGCTGGTCGGTCGCAAAGCCCCGAGGAGCCTGTTGCGCGTTCGCTTGAGCAGGAATGGCCCCCGTCATCGCTGAAGCCGCCGCCGCGCCGCCCAGAAAATTTCGTCTGTCCATCCGATGAGGGTAGCACCGCCTCAGCGCAACAGCTCTTCGAGCCGCACCGAGGAGTCCGTCTTCTCGTCGCGGTACTTGATAATTACCGGCGCCGCGAGCGAAAGCCCCCACTCCTTGCCCGGCCCGCTCTGGATGGGCCGCGAGCCCGGCACCACCACGGCGCCGGCCGGGATCACCAGCGGAGCCTCGTCGGTGGCGCGCAGCACGGTCCCGTTCACCACGTCATAGACGGGCGTCCCCCGCGTCAGCACCACGCCGGCGCCCAAAACGGCGCGGGTCTTGACGATCGTTCCCTCGTAGACGCCGCAGTTGCCGCCCACCAGCACGTCGTCCTCAATAATCACCGGGTTGGCGCCGACGGGTTCGAGCACGCCGCCAATCTGCGCCGCCGCGCTCAGGTGGCAGCGCTTGCCGATCTGCGCACAGGAGCCGACCAGCGCGTGCGAATCCACCATCGAGCCCTCATCCACGTAGGCGCCGACGTTGATGTACATCGGCGGCATGCAGGTGACGCTCTTGCCCAAGAAAACGCCGTCACGAATCGAGGAGCCGCCGGGCACGACGCGCACGCTGTCGGCCAGCGCGATGGTCTTGGGGGGATAGGTCGCCTTGTCGAAAAACTGGATCCGGGAGCCGTTGTCGGTCATTTCGACCGTGCGGCCCATGCGGAAGCCGATCAAGATGCCGCGCTTGACCCAGGCGTTGGTCTTCCAGCCGAAAGGCGAGGAGGCGTCGGGCTCGGCGGCGCGGGCCTGGCCGGCGTTGAGCGCGGCCTTGAATTCCCGAAAAATTTCAAAGTCGGCCTGGTCGTAGCTTTCGGGGGCCTTGCTGAAGAGTTGGTCGATGGCGGTAGCGAGCATGAGGGACTAGTTTCGCGCACTCCCGCCGTCGGCGTCAGCCTCGGGGCGGCATCAGCCGCGGCTCACACTCCGGGATAAGAGACTGAGGCCGTTACGCCAAACCGAGCTCCGCCAGCACCGCGTCGATCTTCAACGCGCTCTCCGGCGTGACCTGGACCATCGGCAATCGGTAGTTCGCCTCCAGCAGCCCCATCTTCGCCATGGCGTACTTCACCGGCCCCGGACTGGTCTCCACGAAGTTGACCTCCATCAGCGCCAGGAACTTGCGGTGCGTAGCGCGGGCGGCCGCGAAGTCGCCGGCCGCGGCCTGTTCGCACAGCCGGGACATCTGCGCCGGGATCTCGTTTGACGCCACCGAGATCACGCCCACGCCGCCCAACGCCATCAGCGGCAGCGTCACGGCGTCATCACCCGACAGCACCGCGAAACCTTCCGGCGCCTCCTGGCAGATTCGGCTCATCTGGCCGATATTGCCCGAGGCTTCCTTGATGCCGATCACGTTGTCGATCGTCGCCAGCATCCGCACCTCGTCGGGCGTGATGTTGCGCGCCGTGCGGCCGGCCACGCTGTAGAGCATGATCGGCAGCGAGGTCGCCGCCGCGATCGCCTTGTAGTGCTGGTAGAGGCCTTCCTGCGTCGGTTTGTTGTAATACGGCGTCACCGAAAGCAGCCCGTCCACTCCCAGCTTCTCCAGCTCGCGCGCAAGCTCCACCAGCTCCGCTGTGTTGTAGCCGCCGCAGCCGGCCAGCACCGGAACTTTCCCGGCGACCACCTCGACGGTGATCTCGACCACGCGCAAATGCTCGGAGCGCGTCAGCGTGGGACTTTCGCCGGTAGTGCCGCAGGGGACCAGGAAGTGAATCCCGGCGTCCACCTGCCGCTTCACAAGCTTGCGCAGCGTCTCTTCGTCCAGCGCGCCGTTGGCATGGAACGGCGTGACCATGGCGGTGCCGCAGCCTGTAAACTTCATCGCGTGTCCCCTTGTCTGAGCGTCTGCTCCCAAATCTTGGAAAACTCAAAAAATCCCTGGCGTCCGTGAATCCACCGGGCCGCTCGCAAAGCCCCGCGGGCGAAGCCCACGCGGCTGCGCGCCGTGTGCCGCAACTGGATCGTATCGGCCTCGGAGTCGAAGCTGATCTCGTGCGTGCCGGGGATCCAGCCCACGCGGTTGGTCGCCACGTCGATCGGCCGGTCATAGCCGGACTCGCGTATCACGTCCAGCAGCCGCAGCATGGTGCCCGAAGGGGCGTCGAGCTTCTTCTTGTGGTGCGCTTCCCAGGCGAAAGCGTCATAGTCCTCGGCCTGGGCGAGCAGCCTAGCGGCCCCGGCGACAATCCCGTAGAAGGCGTTGACCCCGATCGAAAAGTTCGCTCCGAAAACGAATCCGCCGCCTGTCCGCTCGACCGCCGAGCGCACCTCGTCCAGCCGATCGAGCCAGCCGGTAGCGCCGACGACTGTCGCCACGCCGAGCTCCGCCAGCTTAATCGCGTTGTCAGCTACCGTCTCGGGGATCGAAAAGTCGATGGCGACATCCACTCCGGCCAGCCCTTCGCGCGTCAAGCCGGAACCGCCCGCGTTGTTGTGCTCATCGAGCCGGACGATCACCTCCAGGCCGTGCTCCGGCGCGAGCTGATCGAGCAGCCGCCCCATGCGGCCGTAGCCGACCAGCGCCAGCTTGAGAGTGTCGTCAGGCATCACCGTTCACGCGAAAATCTCCGGGTCAACCTCACTGAAGAAGGTCTCATGCAGCCGCCGCACTGTCTCGTCGAGGTCGTTCTCCTCCACGACAAAGCTGACGTTCAGCCGCGAGGCCCCCAGCGAGATCATGCTCACCGGAATTTGTCCAAGCGCAGAGAAGATCTTAGCGGAAACGCCTGCCGTGGTGCGGATGCCCTCGCCCACCACGCAGACAATGGCGCGGCCGTTGCGCCGATCAACCTCGGCCACGGCGCTAAGCTCCTCGACAATCGCGTCCAGCCGGTCCGTGCGATCGACGGTCAACGAGACGCTGACCTCCGAGGTCGTGACCATGTCCACCGAGGTCGCGTGCTTCTCAAAAACCTCGAAAATGCGGGCCAGGAAGCCGTGCGCCATCAACATGCGAGTGGAACGGATGTCGACGACGGTGATGTGCTCCTTGTAGGCGATCGACTTGACCACCGTCTGTGACGGCCGCGCCTCGGCGACGATCAGCGTGCCTTCCACTTCCGGCCGTCGCGAGTTGAGCACCCGGATCGGGATATCTTTCGTAACGGCGGGCGCCATCGTGCTGGGATGCAGCACGCGGGCGCCGAAGTAGGCCAGCTCGGCGGCCTCGGCGAACGACATCACGCGGATGCGGTGAGCATCAGTCGCGATCGACGGATCGGCCGTCATCACGCCGTCCACGTCGGTCCAGATCTGCACCTCGTCGGCGTTGAGCAAAGCCGCCCCCAGCGAGGCGGAGTAGTCCGAGCCGCCGCGGCCGAGCGTCGACGTGACGCCCTTGCGCGTGGAGGCGATAAAGCCGCCCATGACGGGGATCTTGCCTTCGGCGACCAGCGGCGCGACGACGGACTGCATCCGCTCGCCGGTCTCGTCGAGCAGCGGCGCGGCCTCGCCGTGACGGTCGTCGGTGACAAAGACCTCGCGGGAATCGACGTGCTCGGCCTCTAACCCGGCCGAACGCAGCGCCAGCGAAAGGACGTAGCTGGACATGCGCTCGCCGAACGACGAGACGGCGTCGATCGAGCGCGGCGTCAGCTCGCCCACCGCCGCTAGCCCGCGCACCAGCGTCTCGAGCTCCTGGAAGTGCTCGTCCAGAAAATGCCGCAGCGCTTCGAGCTCACGGTCCGGGCAGACCGGGCGGGCGTGCTCGAAGTGATACTCCCGCAGCTCGCCGATTTTCTCCAGCGCGGCCGCGCGGTCGCCGGCCGAAGCCAGTCCGGCGATCTCGAGCAGCCGGTTTGTCGTCTTGCCCAACGCCGAAACAAAGACGACTGGGCTGCGTCTGGCGTGAGAGGCGACAATGGCGGCGACGCGTTGGAGCGCTTCCGCGCTTTCCACCGAGCTGCCGCCGAACTTCATCACAATCATGGCGGCTACTCCAGCAAGCCTTCGCTGTGCATCAGCTCAGCGTTAAGCACGGCGGCGCCGGCGGCGCCGCGGATGGTGTTGTGGCCCAGCGCGACGAACTTGTAGCCCAGCAGCGGACACTCCCGCAGCCGGCCGACGGAGACCGTCATGCCGGCGCCGGCGAGCGCGTCTCTCCGGGGCTGCGGCCGGCTATTCTCTTCCAAGTAGACCACCGGCCGCTCGGGCGCCGTCGGCAAATTGCGCTCCTGCGGGACGCCCCTGTACGACCGGAAGGCCTCCTTGACGGCCTCCAGGCTGGGCTTCTCTCCCAGCTCGATGGAGACGCACACAGTGTGCCCGTCGATCACTTGCACGCGGTTGCACTGCGCGCTGACGACGGCCTCCAGCGGACGGATTGAGCCGTCGACCAGCTCGCCCAGGATCTTGCAGGGCTCGGTCTCGACCTTGTCTTCTTCGCCGCCAATGTAAGGAATCACGTTGGCCACAATGTCCATCGAAGGCAGCCCCGGGTAGCCGGCGCCGGAGATCGCCTGCATGGTAACGACATTGAGCTTGCGAATGCCGAACTTCTTCAGCGGCGCCAAGCCCAGCGTCAGCGCCACCGTCGAGCAGTTGGGGTTGGTGACGATCGCTCCGCTCCAGCCGTGGACCTCGCGCTGCTTCGCCAGCAGGCCCAGGTGCTCCGGGTTGACCTCGGGGATCATCAGCGGCGTCTGGGGGTCCATGCGGTGGTTCCGCGAGTTCGAGACCACCACGTGGCCCGCGCGAGCGAAGGCCTGTTCAATCTCGCCCGCCACGGAGGCGTCCATGGCGGAAAACATCAGCTTGGGGGCGCCGGCGGCCGGCTTGGCCTCCTGCACGATCAGATCGGCGACGCCGTCGGGCATCGCCTCGCCCAGCACCCAGCTCGCGGCGTCAGGGTAGCGCTTGCCGGCCGAGCGCTCGCTCGCGCCCAGCCAGGCGAGCTCAAACCAGGGGTGGCCTTCGAGCTGATGGATAAATTGCTGGCCGACCATACCGGTCGCGCCCAGCACGCCCACTTGAATTCTTTGTGGCATACAGATCTCCCGTGACTCCGGGCGCGATCTGGTGCGGCGACGCCCGGAGCGATTTCTAGTTTTTGGTCGTCTTCAGTTGCTTGACGAGCGAGGCGTAGAGGTCGATCGCTTCGAGAACCTCTTTTTTGGGAACGCGCTCTTCGAGCGTGTGGGCCACGTGGATGGTCCCCGGTCCCAGCAGCAGCGGCTGCCCCCAGTTCGTCAGTTTCGGAATGTCGGTCGTGTACTTGACGATAGTCGTCTCAAAGCCCTCGACGGCTTTGAGCAGCACGGCCGGCGTTTGGGTCACGATAGTGGCCTCGACGCGGTCGTCCAGCGCGTCCAGGAAGAGCTGTTTCGTCTCCTCCAGGTCGTTGACCACGCGAATGACAATCTCAGCGCCCGCCTCATCGGCGATGATGTTCGCAGCCCGGCCGCCGCGGATCACGCCGACGTTCACGGTGCAGTCGCCGAGTATCGGATGCTCGGGAACCTTCAGATTCCGCAGCGTTTGCAGGTTGTCGAGGATCTTGTCGATGGCGGAGTCGCCCAGCTCCGGGTAGGCCGAGTGAGCGTTCTTGCCGGTCGCCTTCAGGTCCAGCCGAATCGTGCCCTTCGAGCCCAGGGCGAGCAGGTTGGAGGTCGGCTCGCCGTTGATCAGGTACCGCACGCCGTCGGGCGGGCTCTGGTTGGCGAAATGGGCCCCGGGGCCGTCCACCCCTTCGCCGACCACGTAGAGGATGCCGAAATCGCGCACCCCTTCTTCCAGCAGCTTTTCGGCGGCCTTCATCATCGCCGCGCCCAGCCCGTGCGTGTCGCAAGCGCCCCGCCCGTGGATGTACTCGTCGTCCTCGGAGGAGGGGATGAACGGCGGGACCGTGTCCATGTGCGTGGACAGCACGATCTCGGGCGTTCCCCAATGGACCCAGATGTTGTTGCGGCCCGGTTGGACTTCGATCTTCTCAATCGAGCCGCCGTACTGCTCGGCGAGCGGACGCAGGTAGTCGTACAGCCAATCGCCGATAGCGGTTTCGTTAGGGTTGACCGAGTCGATGTCGATCAACGCCCGGGTAAGCTGGAAGACGTCCATGTGGGAATCGCCGGCGCGTAAGGGACTGAATCCTTGAGCATACCGGAGGGACGGAAGGGCGGTCAAACTGTACTGTAGATGCGTCGACATGGAGTAGAGTGAGGGACGGAGTCGCAACGTGAGCTTGAGCATCGAGCTTTCCCCCGAGCAGGAATCAGCCTTGAGGTCGGCGGCGGACGCCCAAGGGCTGAGCGCCGAGCAGTTGGTACGGCGCTTGGTCGACGAAGAGTTGTCGAATACAAAGCGCGAGAGCGGCGGCTCGACCGGGCAGGCGCCGCTGTCGGCCAAGATTCGGCAGCTTTGGGCTGACATGCCCGCTGACGTTCGCGCGGAGCTCCCCGAAGGCGGAGCCCGCCAGATTGACCGTCAGGTCTACGGCTTGCCGAAGCGATGACCGCCGTCTTCGCGGATACCTTCTACTGGGTGGCGCTGGCCGACCCCGATGATTCCCTTTATCGGCAAGCCGTTCTCATCGAAGCGCAACTTGAAGGCTCCAGCATCGTCACCACTGACGAGGTCCTGTCCGAATTCCTTACGTTCTTTTCCGGTAGCGCCTGGATGCGGCGTCGAGCCGTTCAAACGGTCGAAGCGATCATGGGGGACGAGAGCGTCCACGTGATTCCGCAAGGGCGCGAGACATTTGAGGCGGGATTCCGGCTGTACGCTGCTCGTCTGGACAAACGCTACAGCCTGACCGACTGTATTTCGATGACCGCGATGCGAAACCTGGGTATCGATCTGGTTCTGACTAACGATCGGCACTTCGAGCAAGAGGGTTTCCAAGCCCTTTTCAGGGAATAGCGCGAGGGCCGCGGCTAGCGGCCGAAGCGGAACACCACCCCGGTCGTCAGCCGGAACGAGGTATCTCGCCCGGCCTGACGCTGATACAACAAGTCGGGCTGAATCCGCCAGGAGAACCGCTTGGAGAAATGGATATCCAGCGACCCTCCGGCCACGCCTCCGAACTGATTGTTCCAAATACCGATGGGGATTGCGACAGGCAACTCCTCAAGGTGAAAGTACCCGGGCAATTGAAAGCGATGTTGCGCCAGTCCGATTAACGTGTGCGCTCCTAGCGAAAATCGTTCGCGTGCGAGGCGGAAACGCGGGCCCACAAGGTAAGTTTGCAGGTTGTCATCCAAGCCTGTCAGAGCCCGGTGGTTTTGAGCCGGGGGCGGGAGCGGGTCGTAGCTGGAATTCAGGCCGGAGAGCTCGACTTCCACGCCGATCCACGGCCGAACATAGGTAGTGTGGGACGCAACCCAGCCGTTGCGGTTGGTGTCCATATCCTTGCGCTGATGCGCGAATCCCCCAAAGACCTCAAATCGATGGGGATCCTGGGCGAGGACAGGGGCGGAGGCGGCAATCGTGAGGGCCGCGATCAAGGTCGCTTGTCGTAATACCATGCTGCCCACTACGGCCCAGGGTCCGCATCAGGGTTCGATGTCGGGTGTCAATCCGTTCGGCAGGGAGCCGCAACGGCGTCAATCACATGCCGCCAAATGACCGGCGCTTCGAGCAGGAAGGCTTCCAGGCCCACTTCAGGTTAGGAGCGCGAGGCCCGCTGCCGCGGCCGAACGCGATGCGTCCGCCTCCCCGAGAAACCGCGACGGCGTAGGGTCCGTCACCGCCCGAACCGAAATACCACGCCAGTGGACACCCTCAGAAAGTGGTCGGGGATGGCGCCTTTTCGGATCATCCAGTCCGGTTGGATCCGCCACGAGAAACGCTCCGAGAGGTGGACGTCGAGCGAGACTCCGACCGCGCCGCCAAGGTCGTTGGTTTGCCAGGATGTGTGGACGATCTGATCCGTCTCGGGAACCTGGAAGATCCAGTTGCTGCGCCGTTGCGACAATCCGATCAGCGAGTGAGCGCCCAATGTCAGGCGTTCCCGGCGAATGAGGCGAAAGCGGGGGCCGACCAGGTAGCTGTGGAGGTTGTCGTCGAGTGCTGATCCGTGAGACGGCCCGCCGGGGTTGAGATAGGGGCGATCGCCATAGAGGCCGGATAGCTCAAGCTCAATGCCAATCCACGGTCGAATGTAGGCCGTCTGCGACGCAACCCAACCGTGCCGCCTGTCCACAACGGTGTTTTCTTCTTGCAAAGCGTAGCCGCCATAGACCTCCAACAGACGGTCATTCTGAGGAAAGGCGGGGACGGCGGCGGCGATTGCCAGGGCCGCGATGACGGCAGCATGTCGTAAATCCATGCTGCGTGCTACGGCCCAGGGTCCGCATCGGGGTTCGATGTCCGGTGTCCATCCGTACGGCAGGGGCCTCGTGGCGCAGGCGTCTACGTCTGCCGCCTCGACCCCAGGTCGAGGCTTGGGATCTGCCTCGGAAGCTCGGCTGAGCTCGCTAACCCGTCTTGGCCTTCGCCGCCGCCTCGGGCTGCACCGCCTGCGGGCCCTTCTTCTCCGCCGTGCTCGCGCCCGGGTTGGGACTAGCCGCCGTGTCGGAATCCGGCTTTGTCAGCGGGCGCCCCACCGAGACCTTGCCGCGGATCTTCGCCCCGTCGGCCACGGCCAGCCGGCGCGCCTGGATCTCGCCGTCAATATCGCCCGTCGAGGCGATCTCAATGCGGTCCGTCGCCCGGATGTCGCCTTCGACTCGGCCGCGAATCGTCGCCTCGCCGACTTCGACATGGGCGGCGAGCCTGCCGCCGTCGCCGACGGTCAGCTTTCGCTCACCTAGCTTCACGACGCCTTCGATGACGCCGTCCACGTAGAGATCGGCGTCGCCGCTGATCTCGCCTTGGATTTTCAAGGTCGCGCTGATGTAGCCGCCATCGGGATGGTTGGGTAGATCGGAGGGGGAGCTCGCCATAACGGCTCCATGGTAGCAACCCGGATGCCATTCGTAAGTATTCAACGACTTGGACGTGTTGGGCGCACCTGGATCAGGTAAATCCTACACGTGTCGTCGTCATTTGTACCCACCCCGCCCAGGCTGTACTGTTCGACGCGGCCAAATGGGTCGGCGGAGTAGCTCAATCAGCGGCGCTACTTGCCGCAGCCAGGCTGATTCGCCCTCCCGGCTCGCTGAACGATTGAATTCTACGCCGCAAGCGAAGCAGCCGAACCCGTATTGCGCCGGCCGTGCATCCGAGCTGCGTTGCGAGCTCGTCGCTCGTATAGCCTTCGGCGTAGTATTTACTGAGGAGCTCACGGTCAGTCCGCGAGCACCGCGCGAGGGTTAAGATCATATCAATCGATTCGGGAGAGACCTGCGGCGGAGTCGAGATATCCGACGGTAGCTCCACCGTATTCTCGCGCCGAAAGATTCTTCGGAACAGATTCATCGCGATCGAATTGACCCAGGTCACGACACGCCCGGCGTCCCGTAATTGACTCCGATACTCCCACCCTTTGGCCCAGGCCGCTTGCGCCACTTCCTCGGCGGTTTCTCTGCTAATGCCGCGTGAGACTAAGAAGACCCGCGTCTTGGCATAGCCGTGATCGAAGGCGGCGGCGTAGTCGCGACGCGTTATTGGCGTAAACAAGGGCGAGGGAGCTGTCCCGGTGGACGCTTCTTGACTCGGTTGGGGTTCTATTCTCACGGCTTTCGTACCTCCTGGCCCTTTCTTGATTCGGGCCTTAGCGTTCGTAATGCTTGTTCCTTTGCAAGAACGATGCCATTTCTTTTAAGCCGTATTTGTGTCGATTATGTCCGTGGTGATAGCGAAATTCCTACACGCGTTGTGGATATTTGTGCTCAATCGTACGCCCGCTTACAATGGGGTGCATGGCCGATTACCCCACGTTCGGAAAGCTCGTTTCCCACCATCCCGACTTTGAGAAGCTCATCGATCCCTCCGCCAAGCTCGAACAGATCGCCCGCGGGTTGTGCTGGTCCGAAGGCCCCGTCTGGTCGCGGGCCGACGATTGCCTGTACTTCTCCGACATTCCGCGCAACGCCATCCTGAGTTGGCGCGCGGGCCAGGGTCTGCGCATCTGGATGCAGCCTTCCGGCTACACCGGCGTCGTCTGGTACAGCGACGAGCCCGGCTCCAACGCGCTGACCTTCGACGCCGAGGGCCGCCTGACAATGTGCGAGCACGGCGACCGGCGCATCTCGCGCATCGAGCATTCCGGCGGCAAAGTCACGCTGGCCGACCGCTTCGAGGGCAAGCGTCTGAACAGCCCCAACGATCTGGTCTACAAATCCGACGGTTCGCTCTATTTCACCGATCCGGCCTACGGGCTCCCCGGGCGCTACGACGACAAGGTCAACCGCGAGCTCCCCTTTTGCGGCGTCTTCCGCGTCGACCCCGTCACGTGCGAAATCAATCTCGTGACGGACGAATTCGACAAGCCGAACGGCCTGGCTTTCACGCCGGACGAGTCACACCTCTACATTGGGCAATCCGCCGGCGACAACCCGATCATCAAGCGCTTCGAAGTCAAGCCCAACGGCAGCCTGGGGCCGGGCGAGCTGTTCTTTGACTTCAAGGAGTGGGTCGAGAAGATGCCGGGCACGGTCGACGGCTTCAAGGTCGACGCGGAAGGCAACGTGGTCACCAGCGCCCCGGGCGGAGTTTTTGTGATTTCCAAGAACGGCGAGCTGCTGGGCCGCATCGAAACCGGCGAGCGCACGGCCAACATCGCCTGGGGCGGGGACGGCTCGGTCGTCTACATCACCATGCACATGTATTTGTGCCGGATTCCAACGCGGATGCGCGCCGCGGCGATGCCGTAGGAAGTGAACAGTGAGCAGTGAGCAGTAGGGCCGGGCATTCCTGCCCGGCCTGCCTACGCTCGCAGCTTGATGTTGAGCTTGAGGGGGGAGCCAATCGGGGATGCGACTCGATAGCGACGCATGCTCGGCCGTTCAACTTCTATAGTTTTGATAACATACCGCCGGCATCGGCATCCGTCCGCGCCCGGCGCCCCGACGAGCATTCCTACCTCTCCAGCAGCCCGTCGTAAATCTCCGGCCTCCGGTCCCGGACAGGCCCCGCGCCGACGCGCTCGTCCAGCGTCACCTCGCCGATCACGAGCTGATCGCCTTCGCCCTCATCCTGTGCCACGACCGTTCCCTTGGGGTCGATCAGCAGCGCTCGGTGCGGATGCACGAACGCCACCCAGACGCCGTTCTCAAACGCGCGAGTGCGCATCAGGGCGTCGTTGAGCTCGTTGTAGGAGCCCCAGGCCGGGACGAGGATCAGCTTGGCGCCGCGGATCGCCAGGACGCGCGCCGTTTCGGGCAAGCGGCGGTCGTAGCAGATCAACGCCCCCATCCCGCCCAG
>CAYOPA010000037.1:13970-20217 GCA_964405625.1 uncultured Bryobacterales bacterium | reverse complement strand
AGATCCGTCGTTGGATGATTTCAATTACAAACACCCGGAAGCCGCTGAGGACGGCGGAGAATCCGAGCGCCGCGAGCACTGCCATGGTCAGCACCGCCAGCGGCTGCAACAGGGACCCGAAGGCCACGTTGTTCACCAGCGACTGCACCGCGATCGGCACCACCAGCGAGAGCAGACCGATGGCGACCGAATAGACGACCACCACCCACAGATCCTGCCGTTCGGTGGCCAGCAGCGCCCGCAGGCGCGTCAACGGCTTGTGCTCGAGTGAGTGCGACGGCGACGGCGAGCGTAGCTTATCCAGCGGCGCCGCCGGCTCGGCGGAGACCCACACAACGGCGTCGTCGTCGGAGGCGACGTCGAGCATTTCCATCAGCTCACGCCGCGACGCCCATCGAGGGTTCTCGCCCGGAACCTGGATGCGCGCCTTGCCGCGGTGAACTTCCACGACCGAGACCGGGGTCCACTCGCCGGCTTGGCGCCGGAAGGTCAGCCAGGGCATGGAGGCCTCGAGCCGGACTTGCAGCAAATCCTTGAGGCTGGCGCCGTGGGTGGCCAAGTTTAGGCCGATGTCGGAACCGAAACGAGTGAGCGCTTGCGGCCAGGGCGGCGTCGGACCGGCCTCGGCGCGGCGGGCGGCCTGGGAAACATCCTCCGCGCTGACCGGGCTGTCCAACGCCTCCGACAACAGACGCAAGGCCTGATCCAGGGCGGCCGGACCGACGATCGAGACGGTCAGGAACTGAGTCTTTACACCGCCGGGATCCAAGCTCGCTCCTTCCTTCACGATCGCATCCCCCCGACGGGCTCCACTGCCCCTTGATCGAAAGAATCCTTCAACCAGCGAGCCAAACCGGGACGCAACAGGCGGTAATAGACGTGACGGCCTTCGCGGCGGTCCCGAACCACGTCGTGCGCCCGCAACAAGGCCAAGTGTTGCGAGACCCTCGACGAGCTTAGCTTCGATTCGCGCGCCAGCGAGCCGACATCATGCTCCTCGCTCGACAGAAGCATCAGCACCCGCAGGCGGTCGGGGTTGGCCAGCAGCCGGAGCGTGCGGGCCAGCTTGTCCAGACGGCCGGAGCCGCTCTCAGGGTCTGGTGATTGCTGCATGTATCTTTACATTAGAAAATAGGGAACAGATCGACAAGCAGGGCAGTATTGCCGTAACTATCGATTTTATCTATATATATGGCTCTGTCCGAGGTCGCGTCCGTCCGCGCTTGAATTTCAGCCTCACCGGATGTTGAGCCACTCGTGGGCTCCTTCCAACAAAGCCGCAACGGCCGAATGCTTGACCTTGCGTTCCAGGGAGATGGCGTAGAACCGCTCGCGAATCGAGTCGACCTTTGCGATTTCCTTGACGGGATAGATTGACTCCACCTGGGCGGCGATGACTGACGGCGCTGCGAACAACGTCCCGGCGCGCGGCGCGAAGCTTTTGAGCAACGCCGAGTCCTCGAACTCGGCCACGATTTGGGGGCTCAGGTCCTGCGAGCTGAACCAGTATTCAAGCTCGCGCCGCAGCGCGGTGTTGTTGGTGGGCAGCACCCAGGGAGCGCCGTCGAGCGATTGCGGGAACTCGGCTTTGTAGCGCGCCGCGTCCTTGACCGGGGCGAAGAACGAAACGGCGCATTCGCCGAGCATGTGGTTGAAGGCCCGCACGCGGATCTCCGGGGTCAGCGGCGAGTCCGACAGCACCACGTCGAGCTCGTGGACCGAGAGCCGGGCCAGCAACTCGCTGGGCTTGCCCTCAAAGCAGATCATGTGGGCCGGCTCGTCGGCGGCGAGCAACGATTCCAGCAGACGCGACACCACGAGCTTGGGCAGAACGTCCGCCACGCCTACCCGCACCCGCTGCCGGCTGCTCTCCGGACGGCCGTCGAGAGTATTCACGAGCTCGTCGCCAAGGGCGAAGATGTCGTTGGCGTAGCGATAAACCACGCGGCCGGCTTCGGTGAGCTCCAGGTTGCGCCCGACGTGCTCCAGCAGCGGATGCCCGATCGCCCGCTCCAGCGAGCGCAACTGTGCGGAAACAGTGGGCTGCGCCACGCCCAGCCTCTCGCAAGCAGCCGTCACCGAGCCTTCTTGGGCAAAGGCCCAGAAGTAGTACAGGTGGTGGTAGTTCAGCTTCCGCATGGCCCACAGTCTTTCATGTGGGCTATCGGATTGCAAAAAACATAGACAAATCTTTCGACTATAGGCGCGGCCCCACCGGTAGAAGTACGATTTTCGATCCGACGCCGCTCAAGGTCACCTGCAACGCCCGGTTGCCGACGGCGGCTTCGTCGCCGATGGTGGCGTTGATCTGGTAAACCGAAATGAGCTGCGGAGCGTAGAACGACCCGACCACGGTTTGCAGCGTCCCGTCGAGTGTGACCTCCGGCGTGACGACCGTGAGCGCCGGAGGGGTCGGCCCCTCAACGTTGGTGCCGATCGGCGGGTTCAACCTGCCCATGCCGGTGAGAAAGATCTGGATGGTTTCGCCGGGTCGGGCCGGGTTGCTGGGCGACACCAGTGAAAAATCGGCGTGCAGCGCAGCCGCGAATGATCCGCCTTCGACCTCGACCTCAAAGACCCCGGGTTGCGGGTTGAACACCGGGATGCCCGTCACCGTAGCCGACGAGCCGTTGTTTTCGACCGTTACCGTGGCGAAGTTGCCCGTCGTCTCAAACGGGACTTGGATGTTGAGCTGCTCCGCTCCGGCGTTATTGGCGATGGCCAGCAGCGGCGCCGGGACGCCGTTCACCAGCACCCGAACGCCTTCGAGCGCGGTGGGGAAGCCCGAGGCCGGGTCATACGGGGCCGGCAGAATGCCGTTCACGTCGCCGGTGATGTTGACGGCGAAGATCGAAGCCGCCGAGCCGGGGCTCAGGCCGGGCCGGAAGCTGGCGGCGTTCACAAAGCCGTCGGCGGTCAGCGCCGGCGTGGCGCCGATCACGGTGAGGGCAAAATCCTGGGTCTGGCCCAGCGCGCTCGCTCGGACGGTCAGCGGCCCCAGCGTGGCGCCGGCGCGGATCAGGGCGGTCGCGCGGCCCATGGCGTCTGTCGAACCGCTCTGGGACTCCACGACGCCGTCCCCGCCGGTGATGGCGAAGCCGACTCCCACCCCCGCCACGGGCTGGCTCTGCTCGCTGAGCACCCGCACCACCAGCGGCTCGGCCGTGACCGCGTTGGCGGGAACCTGCTGCTCGTCGCCGGAGACTTTTTCAAAGAAGGTCGGCACGTTGGCGGTGGTCAGGTTGAAGATGGCCTGGATCGACGAATCGACCTGCGCCGCCACCAACACCTGGAACGCTCCGCCCCGGGACGTGGGCCGCACCAGTGCTGAAACCTGTCCCTGAGCGTTCGACACCTGGCCGACTACTTCCAGCGTGGCCGCCTCGGACGGATTGACGCCCCAGGCCACGGGCGTCGATCCCACCGGGTTGCCGCACACGTCAGCCGTGCGGATCAGCAGCGCGCTGGCCATGCGAATGCCGGGAGAGCCCGTCTGGTTGTTGCCCTGCAAAATCTGCAATTGCTCCAGCGGCCCCGCGCTCGCCTGGAACGCGATGGTCGCCGCGGTGGACGTGGCGGTCAGGCCGATCTGGATATTTCCCGGCGTGTTGGTCGCTGGACAACCGAACTGCACGCTGGTGGTCGCTTCGCCGTTCAAGCCGGTGCTGGCGACGGCCGGATTGAAGGTCACATCCTGGGACGAGCGGAAGTAGATGGTCGCGCCGGGGACGGCCTCGGAGGCGTCGTTGAGCGCGCGCACCCGCAATGGCAGCGTGGAGGGTCCGCCGACAGTTCCGGTTATCGGCGCGGCCGAAACGATCTCGATGCTTGTTGCCAGTCCCACCGTCGTCGGCGAAATGGTGGCGCTGAAGGGCGTCGGCAACGCCCGGTCGAAAGCGTCGGTCACCTGGATCTGGACGTTCGTAATGCCCGTGACGGAGCCGGCGTTGCACACGATCGTCCCGACGCCGGCGTTGTCAGTCAGCACGGGAGTGGAGCAGAAGACGGCCGGGTCGGTGGTCCCGACGGTGAGCTGGAGGCCGTTTTGCGCAACGCCGCCGCTGCGCGCGCTCACCAGCAGCGGCAGCGGAAACTGCGTGTTTTGCGTCACGATCTGATTGTTCCCGGAGATGATTTGGAGGCCGTCGGAGACGCTCTGGTTGGCCACGGTAACGGTAAAGGTCACCGATCCGCCAACCCGGCTGACCGTCACGTTGGCGGTGGTGTTCTGGTTGACCTGCCCCGCTTGACAGGCGATCGTGGCGCGTCCGGCGACTCCGGTTGTGACCGAGGCGGGACAGTTGATCGCTGAGCCGGAGACGTTGACGGAGAGGGCGACATCGGGCTCGGGAATCCCCTCGTGGCGCGCCTCGACGACCAGATTGAAGGTCGCTCCCTCCAGCACGGTGAGCGGGTCGGCGGTGACTTTCACCAACACCCCGCTGCCGCCGCTCGCCGGCAGCACGTTAAGGCTGACGGTCGTGCTGGCGAGGCCGTCGGTGACGGTGATCGTAATCGCGGTGATGGCCGCCACCGGTTGCGCCGTGCAGGTGAAGGTCGCCTCTCCCAGCAACGACAAGGTCCGTGTCAGCGGGCAGGCGACGAGCCCAGGCGTAATCCCGGAGATATTGACCTGTTGCGCGGCCGCCGGCAGACCTTCCTGGATTGAACGCACCATAAACGTGAAACCCGCCCCGGCGGCGACGTTTTGGTTGTTGCCGCTGATGAGCGTGAGGCCGTTTTGCAGGCCCGGCGGCACAATGGCGATCGTGAAGGTCGCCGAGCCGTCCAGCGCGCTGACCGTGATATCGACCTGCGTTGAGACCGAGACGCCGGCTGAAGCCGTGCAGTTTATCGTGGTTTGGCCGGACAAGGAGGCGTCCTGGCATACAGCCAGATTCGGGCTGACTATGACATTTAAGGGCAGGCCGCCGGTTAGGTCGTTGGCCGGCCGCACGACGAGCTGGAAATCGCTACCCGCCGCCACGAGCTGTCCGTCGCCGTCCACTTTGATGAGCTCCAGGACGGGGGCCTGCTGTTGTGGCTGCGAGATCAGCGAAAACGCCGAGTAGCCGCTCTCTGAGGCCATCACCGAAGCGGCCGGTTCCGCCAGCTCGATCTTCTGAATGGCGCCTTCGTCGATCAGGCTCCAAGCCCAACGGCCGTCGGCTGACAATGCTCGCTGCTGAAGGTCAGCCCCAGTTGCTGAGGCAGTCGACCAGAGGGTCTGGCTCGGCCGCTCGCCCGGTTGGAAGAAGGCGTCTGAGAGCAGACTGAAGTCGAGCTCGGCCAGCCCGCTCGGCGTGGTCGCGCGGTGGCCCGACAGTGCGGCCGCCGCGTCGGGTAGCGTCATGGTGGGGCCGTCGAGCGCGCCGGTCTCCACCGACATGCGCCAGACTGTGCGGCCGTCGGCTCCGACTAGGTAAGCGTGGGCCGATCCCGGCGGCAGGACCACGCCGCTGAGCTCGGCGCCGGTCTCCACGACCGTGTCGAGCGATTCCTTCGCCGTGTCAATGCGATACGCCTTTGAGCCGGCCGCTACCAGCAGCGAATGGGAATTGGGCGCATAGGCGGCCGGCTGCAACGGCGCCAAGGCGGCGTCGGGAAGGGCGATTCGCCGGACCTCCACGAACCCCGCGTCGAGCACGGACACTCCGCCACGGCCGACCACCCAGTAGCGGTCAAAGCCGCCGCCCGGCGCTGGACGCCCGAAAGCAACCCGCGCTCCGTCAACAACTTGCGGCGTGGCCCGCAGCGTCAGCGAGGAAGCGTCGTAGATGCGCGCGGCCTTGCCGTCCGCCCCAAAGGCGAACAGCAAATCGGCGGCGTGAGAGGCTGGCCCGAACGAGCACAGCAACAGAGCGAGGGAAAATAGAATGCGCATGGGCGATTTGGATCGAGGGCAATCGCCCGACCAATAGCGCCAGGATAGCGACTCAGCCGGACGCGGCCTTGTTTAAAACGTGCGCAAAAACGCAATCAAGTCCGATTTTTCGTCTTCGGTGAGGTCCAACCCCATCTCATGGCCCCTGACGGCGCGGGTCGGCTGGTCGTGCGGCTGGAAGCCCCCGGAGCGAAAATCGTCGCGCAGCCGGGCCGGGTCGAACACGAGTTCGCCCGCATAGCCGG
This sequence comes from uncultured Bryobacterales bacterium, assembly GCA_964405625.1. Classification (GTDB taxonomy): domain Bacteria; phylum Acidobacteriota; class Terriglobia; order Bryobacterales; family UBA6623; genus RI-231. The sequence continues at coordinate 14,088 of CAYOPA010000037.1, read as the reverse complement.
TGATCCGGGCGATGCGCTGGGCGAGGTCGGCGATGGTCAGGTCCTGGCCGGTGCCGACATTGATCGCGGTGGCGTCGTCGTAGTGGCGGAGCAAATGCAGGCAGGCATCGGCGAGGTC
>CAYOPA010000037.1:0-13960 GCA_964405625.1 uncultured Bryobacterales bacterium | reverse complement strand
CTCGAACAGCTCCTCCAGCGTCGCGACCGAGCCGTTGTGCTCCAGAGGCCCGCGGTACCACACGCCCCGCAGCGACGGCACTTTGTAGTAGCCGGTGCCTTTCTTGGTCTGGAGCGTGTAGACCGGGTCGGTTCCCACGCGCCGGGCCATCACGTTGTACTTCTTGCGGTCCGCGGGCGAAGGATCGAAGCCCTCGGCCGCGATCAGCCGGTTGTTAGTGTAGAGCGGCGGCGCGTGGCAGCGGTGGCAACCTTCGCTTTTGAAGATTTTTCCGCCCCGGCGAGCCGCGTCGTTGACGGGATGGGGGTTCGGCGGCGGCTGGAGCGCGTAGAGATACTGCGTCAGCGCATAGAGCTGAGCGTCGCTGTAGCGCACGCCCTTGCCGGGCTCCGGCCGGCGCATCGGCGCGTGGTCGCCGTAGCGCGCGTACCCCATCAGGTCCTGCACCAGGGCCGAATAGCGCATCAGATCGCCTTCGCCGCGCTGACGCACCAGACCGGTGTGGTCGAGGAAGCGCTGGTCGCGAACGCCGATCAGGTCGGGAATCTGCGGCGGCGCCAACATACTCGTAAAGCTGCGGGCCGTCACTCCGGCCGGAATCGCCTTGCCGGCGGCGATCAGGCCGTCCAGGTCCATCGTGCGAGCCCGGCGGTTGATGTCCGTCCGCAGCCACGGCGTCTCAAACTGGAGCGCGAAATCGCGGATGCGGTCGAGGATCTTTTCCGGGCCGGCGAAGCGTGCGGCGGCTTCGAGCATCAGCGCGCCCTGGCGGTCAGCCGGGTTGTTGCTGGGAGCGCCGGCCGCCACCGAGCCGTCCGGCAGCACCCTGGTGTGGCAGGTGTTGCAGCCCATTGAGCCGAGCTCGACCTTGCCTTTTTCACGAATCACCCAAGTCGCGAATGGGACCGTTCCGTCAGCGGCCACCGGCATGCCGGTCTGCTCGAAAAAACGCGGGTCGCGAAGCTGCTCGGCGCCGAAAAAGACTGGCCCGAACGAGGTGGGCGCTTGGAAAACCAGCTCGCCGGCGGCGATCCAGTCGGCGGGCGTTTTGAGCTGGGCCGGGTCGAAAGCGACCTCTGGCTCGCGTTGCCGGAGCGACTCCCAGTAGCCCTCCGGCTCGTGCTCGGGGTGGTAGACGGGGTAGGTGCGAAGGAGGACGCGTTCGGGGATTTGGTAGTAGTCCGCTTCCGAGATGTGCCGAGGGGAGAATTCGGCGCGCGCCAGCGGGACTTCCAGCTCCGCCACGGCCACGTCGGTCCAAACCTTCGGGATGTCGGGCTGAAAGGCCGCTGCGGCGACCAGAAATAGAATGCGAAAGTCCATGCTGCTGACCGTGCGGCGACTTCGGTCACCGTAAGCAGTCTACAACAGCCCCCGGTTACCGCCGCCGGACTGCGTCACTTGACCTGCTGCAAGTGCTTGGCGTGGACCCTCGCCACGCTGCCCATGTAGTGGCTGGGAGCCTCGCTCGCCGCCGCCATGCTGTATTCCAGCTCCTTGGCGCTGTCGCCCAGCGCGGCGTAGTAGAGCGCCAGATAGAGCCGTCCGTAGAGCAGCGCGTCCGCGGAGCCGTCGCGCCGGGCCGCCGCCATCACGTCGTCCACGCCGCCCTCGCCGCGAAACAGCTTCCAGACCTCGGCCATCGGCACGCGCCCGTCCCGGCCGATTGGCAGCGTGTTTTTTCGAGCTTCTTCCACGCCCTTGGCTTTGGCGAGACACAGAAAATGCCAGGCGCCGTTCTCCACATCGCTCGGGTTGACGGTTTGGTGCAATTCGAACTGGTCGGCGCCTTTCTGGTACTCGCCCACGTAGTAGAGGCTGATGCCGCGTTGCCACAGGTGGGGCGCGATGCGCGGCTCCATCTCGGCGGCTCGGTCGAAATCGGCCAGCGATCCCGCCACGTCTCCAGCCACGAAGCGCGACATGCCGCGCTCGACCAAGTTTCGCGGCGAGTCGTCCTGGGCGCAGGCGGAGGCCGCCAGGGCGAGGGGAACGGCGATTCGCAGCAGCGTGACGAGCATAGCTCCTTAGAATAGACTCCAATGCGGCCGTTTGTAGTGGGAATCGCGGGAGGCTCGGGAGCGGGGAAGAGCACGTTGGCCCGAGAGCTTGCCGCGGCGCTGGTGTCGGCGTTGGTGGTGCAGGTGGACTGGTACTACCGCGACCTGTCCCATCTGCCGCCCGAGCAACGCGCCGCGTGGAACTTTGACCATCCCGATGCGCTGGATTGGGAGCTGCTGCGGCAACAGATTGAGGCCTTGCGACGGGGCGAGGCGGTGCTCCGTCCGGCTTACGACTTCGGCGCCCACGCCCGATTGGCGGAGACGGTGGAAATCCAGCCCCAGCCCGTCGCCATCGTGGAGGGCATCCTGGCGCTGCACGACCCCGGGCTGCGGGAGCTTCTCGATCTAAAGATCTTCGTCGACGCGCCGCGCGCGCTCCGGCTAGGCCGGCGCACCCGTCGCGACGTCGTTGAGCGCGGCCGCACTGAGGGCTCCGTGCTCTTGCAGTTCGAGCGGACCGTGGAGCCCATGCACCGCCTGTATGTGGACCCATCGCGGGACTTCGCCGATCTGCACGCCGACGGCGCCGGCTCGATCGACGCCGCGCTCCGAGCGATTTTGGCGCGGTTTGGCGGCCGGGCGGGCGACCAGTAGCCGGCTCTTGCCGCCACGGCGCCTGGCATTTGGCGACGCGTGGGTTATAGTCTTGAACATGCGATTTGCAGCGCTGCTTTTCCTCGCCTCGTACTCCCTCGCCTCGGTCTGCTGGGCGGCTCCCGGCGGCGAATGGGACCGCTTCCGCGGGCCAAACAGCTCCGGGCTCTCCGACGACGTCGGCATCCCGGCTGAGTTCGGTCCCGACAAGAACGTGGTCTGGAAGACGGATCTGCCCGAGGGCGACTCGTCGCCGGTGTTCGGCAAGCACTCGATCTTTGTGACCGGGTTCGACGGCGACACGCTCTATACGATCTCCATGGACCGCAAGACGGGCCGCGTGCAGTGGCGGCGCGAGATTCAGCGCACCCGACAGGGACAGCTTCGTGAGCCCAACAACCCGGCCTCGCCCAGCCCCGTCACCGACGGCGAGAATGTCTACGTTTTCTTCCAAGACGTCGGACTGCTCGGCTACGGCGCGGACGGAAACGAACTGTGGCGCATTCCGCTGGGGCCGTTCAACAACCCGATGGGCATGGGCGCATCTCCGGTGCTGGCGAACGGGAAGCTGATTCAGGTTTGCGACTCCGAGACCGACTCGTTCATCTTGGCCGTCGATCCCAAGACCGGCAAGACGCTGTGGCGCCGGGAGCGGCCCTACTCGCTGCGCGGGTTCGCCACGCCGGTGCTGTGGCAACCTCCGCAAGGCAATCTGCAACTGCTGATTGCGGGCTCGTATGAGCTACAGGCCTACGACGTGGAGACGGGAGAGATCGTCTGGCACGTCCGCAGCCTCACCTGGCAACTCAAACCGACGCCGGTGATGGACGACGACACGATCTACGTGCTGGGCTGGGCCGGCGAAGCCGATTTCGGCCAACAGGAAGAGGTTCCGGCGTTCGAGGAGGTCCTGGCCGCGCACGACGACAACAAAGACGGCAAGCTCAGCGTGGAGGAGCTTGCCGGGTACATGGGCGAGAAGGCTGCGAAGTCTTTTGAGAATCTCGACCTGGACCGCTCCGGTTTCTTGGAGGAGCGCGACTGGGAGCACCACCGCCGCAAGAAGAGCGTGGTGAACGCCGTTCAGGCGATCCGGCTGGGTGGCGAGGGCGACATGACCGAGTCGGCGATCAAGTGGCGCTATTATAAGACGCTGCCCAACGTGCCCAGCCCGCTGTTGGTGGATGACGTGCTCTATCTGGTCAAGGATGGCGGCATCGTCACCGCGCTCGACAAGCGCACCGGCGAGGTCACCAAGCAGGGCCGCCTGCGGGACGCCATGGATCGCTACTTTGCCTCGCCGGTGGCCGCCGACGGCAAGATCTTCATGACGGCCGAAACCGGCAAAATTACAGTGCTGGAGCCGGGGCCGCGGTGGGAAGTGTTGGGCGTGAACGATATGCAGGAGGAGGTGTGGGCGACGCCGGTCATCATGGATGGCAAGATCTACGTCCGCACGCAGTCGGCCCTGTACTGTTTTGACGAGTAACGTTTGGTAGCAACGCGGGCAAGCGCCCGCGCGTAGACTAAAGGTATATGTTTGCGGCGCTGGTGAGAGTCTGGGCGGTGGCGATGCTGCTGGCGCTGTTCACGGCGCACCCCGCCGTGCGCAGCTCGGCCGCCTGGGCTCTGAGCCTGCTAATACCTTACGAGATCAGCGCGCCCTGGCATTCGCTGGAAAAGGAGCCCTCGCGCGCGGCCAAGCCCATCCGCGACGGATTGGCGTGATTGTGCTGAGCTCAACTGCGCTGAGCCCAACGGCTCCGGACCGCCGCTACGGAACCCGCGCAAAGAATGGAATCGCCGGACCCGCAACGGGCCGAACAACCGCCCGCACCTTGTAGTCAGTACGCTGTCCGGCGAACGCCCTAAACCCGAAATGCGGAACCGCTGAGCGGCCTCCCTGCCGGGATACACTGAAAGTCCAGTGCTACAACGTTTGGAATGGACTCTGCTCGGCCTGCTGATCCTCTCATCCGCGGCGATGGCGATTGCGCCCTGGTGGGTCATGGACCCGGCCCGGTCGCAGTCCCCGGTGGAGCTTCAGTTCGCTTATCTGATCCGCACCGGCTGGGGATCGGCGCTGTCGTTGATGGCGCTGGGGGCCGGAGCGCTGCTGTGTCTGCGGCGTTGGTCTTTGGGCGGCCTTTCGGGTAAGCTGCTGTCCGTCCCAGCGTTAATTTTATTGGGGTTAAGCGTCTTTGTTGCCAACACGAACATGCTGGAGGAGAGGTTTCGGCCGCTGGAAGCCGTCGGCTACGTTCCCGCCGCCGAAGCGGATTTCATCGAGCCCGGCAATATGTTGCTGCGCGTGGAACGCGGCGGCGGCGCTCGCGCTTTTCCACTGCGGCTGCTGGCCTATCACCACGTGGTGAACACCGCCGTTGGAGGCGAGCCCGCGGTGGTCGCCTGGTGCAGTGTTCAAGAGGGCGCCGCGGCCTACCAGGCGGATCTTGAGCCGGGTAATCCCCTGACATTTCGCCTGGCCGGCTTCGGCGACGGCAGCCTGCTGCTGCAAGACAACGAGACCCGCACTTGGTGGCGGCAGGATAGCGGCGAGGCGATCCTGGGGCCGCTGGTCGGCCGCAAGCTAACGCCGCTTCGGACAGCGACGGCCCCGCTCGCCGAGTTACGTGAAACCGAGCCGACAATTGAGGTCCTGCAGCCCTCCGCGGACTCGATCCTGGTAGCGGAGCCGAAATAGCCCGACCTAGCCCAACGCCACTTCGTGGTAGTCCAACGCCCACTCGCGCATGAAGCGGACGCGTTCGGGCTCCACCCGGTACAGCATGAATTCCGGGTTGTCGATCGACTTCAGGAAGCTTCGCAATAATGGGTTCTCGTCCCAAACCAACTGCCGTTCGGCGCGATCCTCCACGAGCACGGCCCGGCCGGTGATGCGCACGTGGTCATGGCCGCCCTCCAGGTAGCACAGCTCCACGCGCGGATTGGCTTCCAGCTCGGCCGTCTTGCCGGAGCTGCGCAGCGACGCCACCCACACCGTAAATCCTTCCGTCTTGACGGGCGATACGGGACGCACCCGCGGCTGACCCGCCGGGTCGACCGACGCCAGCATCGGATACTTCGCCCGCCGGATCGTCTCCAAGGCGAGCTCGGTCAGGCGGTTCAGGTCGACGGGTTCGGGACGGGGTTGCATGGCGGGCGGCGCTAGCGTTTGGTGGCTTGGAGAACGAAGCGGGCGTAGATTTTCGGGTCGTCATGCCCCAGTACGAGGGGCTCGGCGATTCGCAGAATCTGGAAATCGAAGGCCTCCCGGTGCGGCTCCAGGATGCGGGCTTTCAGCGTTTCGGGGCTATAGAAACGGCCGTGGCGATTGCCCCAGCCGTCGGCGCAGTAGACCGCGGCCTCGGGATCGAAGCTCAGGCCCTCCGAGCGCAACGCATAGCGGGGATCGGTCAGCGCCGCCGGGAACAGGTGCAGGTACAGCGGCACGATGACGACCCGTCCCCCGGGCCGAAACACCCTGTTCAGCTCGGCAAACAGCCGCGTGTCGCCATCGCCTTCGAAGTGTTCCAGCGAGCAGGTCAGCGTGGCGGCCGAGGCGAAACCATCCGGCACGGGCAGGGCGCAGGCGTCGCCGCCGATCAGATCGCCGTTGACGCCGTCGGCGTACATGATGTCCTGGCCGTAGGAGGTGCATCCGTATAGACGCCGCGCGATCTCCGGCAACGGCGACGAACAGGCCGCGATGTCAAGGAATACGTCGTCGGGGGTTAGATCGAGCAGCGACATCGCCACGAAGTGCTCCAGCCGCTTCTCCGGCTGATTGCCGTCGTGGTAGACGGGATAGCGCTGGGCGTACTCGGCGGCCGACTCGTAAGCTTCCAACTCCTCCAGGCTGCGCTGGAAGGCTCGGACGCCGATTCCGGCGGACACCAAGGCCTGCTCAATCTCATCGACCAAGGGCTTGTGGGCGAACGGCAGCCAGGCGGGCTCCAGGCGATGCGACGGAAAACGCCGTTGGAGCTCCGCCATGGCCTCCTCGTAGGTGACCTCGGCCGGGGCGGGGATATAGTCGTAGCCGGTCGCCATGGGGCCAGTTTAGCAGCCTCTTTCTGCTAATCTGGCGGGCTTGGAGCCCTCCTCCGACCACGCGCCGCCACGCCCCCGTCTCGGAACGTGCGCCTTCACCGCCGCCGGTTGGGTCGGATCGTTCTATCCGAGAGGGCTGCGCTCGGGAAATTTTTTGACCTTCTACGCCGAGGAGCTCGACACCGTGGAGCTCGACGTGACGTGGTACCGCATCCCGACGCTGGAGATGGTCCGCAACTGGCGCTTGAAGACGCCGCCGGGGTTCGACTTCGCGGCCAAAGTCCCACAGGTCATAACCCACGACAAGGTCCTGGTCGACTGCCGCGCCGAGCTGCGGGCCTTTCTCGACGCCATGGCGGGGTTGGACGAAAAGCTGGGGCCGCTCCTGCTCCAGTTTCCGCGTTTCGACAAGGAGTATTTCGGCTCTCTCGGCGATTTCCTGGCGGTGCTGGAGCCCTTCTTGCGGGAGCTGCCGCGCGGATTCCGATTTGCCTTGGAGATTCGCAACCGGGAATGGCTCCAGCCGAAGTTGCTTGAATTGCTGGCCCGGCGCGGCGTGGCCTACGCCTGGACGGACCACAACCGCATGCCGGCCCCGGAGGAGACGCTGCGGCGCGTTGATCCCGTGACGGCCGACTTTGTGTATCTGCGCTGGCTGGGGGATCGCCACGGCATCGAGCGGCTGACCAAGACCTGGGACCGTACTATCGTCGATCGCGCCCGCGAGATCGAGCAATGGGGCGGTATCGTTCGCGACCTGCGGCAGCGGGATCTGGAAGTTTTTGGCTACGTCAACAACCACTACGCGGGGCATGCTCCGGCGACGGTGCGGTCCTTGCTGGACGCCATTGACCCGGCTCTACGACGGCCGCGCCCGCGAGCCGACGGCCAACGCGCACTGTTCCAGCTTTGAGCCTCGCCGTCAGCAGGGGGTAACGAACGGGCGGCCGAAACCGTCGTTATAGCGCGTTCCGAAATGATGACGGACGCCGGAGGAAGCGCATGAAGCTCGCGGTATCATCAAATGCAAGTGTCGAGACCGTGGGCTGTCGTGCTGCTGAGCGGGGGAATGGATAGCTGCGTCACGGCCGCACTAGCGGCCCGCGGCCACCAAGTCGCCGCGCTGCATTCCGACTACGGGCAGCGCACGGAGGCGCGCGAGCGCCGCGCGTTTGAGGAGATCTCCGATCGGATGGAAATCGCGCGGCGGCTGCTGATCGATCAGCGATACATGTCGCGGATCGGAGGTTCGGCGTTGACCGACGCCGCCATCGAGGTGCCGGATGCGGACCTTGCGGCGGCGCAAGAGGGCGAGATTCCGGCGACCTACGTGCCGTTCCGCAACGCGCACTTTTTGGCTGCGGCGGTGTCGTGGGCGGAGGCGATCGGCGCGGAGAAGATTTTTATCGGCGCGGTTGAGCAGGACAGCTCGGGATATCCGGATTGCCGTCCTGAGTACTACCGGGTCTTTGACGAATTGATCGAGGTTGGGACGAGGCCCTCATCCAAGATCGGGATCGAAGCGCCGCTGATCGGGCTGTCCAAGGCAGAGATCGTGCGGCGAGGAATCGAGATAGGGGCGCCGCTGGAGCTGAGTTGGTCCTGCTATCGGGATTCACACGAAGCCTGCGGACGCTGCGATAGCTGCGCGCTGCGCCTGCGGGCGTTTGCACAGGCTGGAGAGACCGACCCGCTGCGATACGCAAACTGGCCTGACCGGAGCTGATGTTGTATCCTGACGAAGGAAAAACAGGCCCCACAACCAAGGAGTTGAAGGACGCACCATGTTCGCAAAGCTGATCAAAACCACACTCTTCGCCGCGCTGTTCACGCTCGGCGCATCCGGCGCTCTGGCGCAGGTCGGTTCGCTGCAAGGCGAGATTACCGACGGAGAGAAGCCTGTTGTCGGGGCTGTGATCCAAATCGAAAGGACCGACATCAACGGCAACTACAGTGTCAAGAGCAAGAAGAAAGGACGCTGGTTCCACGCCGGGCTGCCGTTGGGCACCTACAACGTCGCCCTTGAAGTCGACGGCAAGACGATGGACAAGCTGATCGGCGTGCGCGTCGGCATCGGCGACAACCCGCCGATCAACTTCGACATCGCCGAAGCCCGCGCCCGCGAAGAAGCAGCCAAAGCCGCGGCTTCGCAGGGTCAGCAGCAGCAAGCCTCGGAAAAGGTGCTTGCCAGCATGTCCGCCGAGGAGCGCAAGGCTTACGAAGAGACCCTGAAGAAGAATCAGGAGAAGATCTCCAAGAACAAGGAGCTCAATGAAGCCTTCAACGTCGGTATGACGGCCAAGCAGGCGGGTAATCTTGACAGCGCCATCGAGGCGTTCAAGAAGGCCGTGTCGCTTGACACGGAGCAGCACGTGGTCTGGGCGCAGCTTGCCGACGTGCAGGCGTCCGCGGCCGACAAGAAAGCCGGCGCCGAGCGCAGTCAACTGCTCGAAGACGCCGCCTCCTCCTACGGCAAAGCCATTGAGATTTCGCCGGAAACCGCCAGCTACTACAACAACCGCGGCTTGGCAATGATCAAGGCCGGCAAGACGGACGAAGGCAAGGCCGAATTGGCCAAGGCCGCCGAGATGGATCCGGTGAACGGCGCCCGCTACTACTACAACCTGGGCGCTGTGATGATCAACGCCGGCGACACCGACGGCGCCATTGAGGCCTTCAAGAGCGCCACCGTGAAGGACCCCAAGTACGCCGCCGCCTACTACCAAATGGGCACGGCGCTGGTGGGCAAGGCGGCGACGAAGGACGATGGCTCCGTGGAGCCGGTTGCCGGCACTGTCGAGGCGTTCGAGACGTATCTGGAGCTTGAGCCGAGCGGCGCGATGGCCGAGAGCGCTCAAATGATGATCCAGACGCTCACCGGTACGGTGGACACCTCGTTCGAGAACCCGGCCGCGAAGAAGAAAAAGTAGAGTTCGAGGCGTTCAGTCTCCACCTGGGGCGGGCGTCGGAGTAAACCGGCGCCCGCTTTCGCACGTCTGTACCATGAACCATGCGCGCCGTTATCCTACTCGTGCTCACCGTGGTCGCCCTGGCGATCTTGCGGATGCTCGTCAATGACGTGACCCGCGCCGCGACCAAAGCGTTCAGCGCCGGCGACGGCAAGAAGCAGGCGGCGACGCCCGGCGAGGAGGCAGCCGGTCCGCGCAGCGCCGGCCGGCTGGTGCGCGATCCCCAGACCGGGGCCTACGTCGATGAAGCCTCCGCGGTGAAGGAGCGCATCGGCGAGCAGGTCTTCTTTTTCGAGTCCGTGGAAAGCCGCGACGCCTACCTGCGCGAGCGCCGGGCATGACCCTTGGCGTTCCCCGAAGCGATAGAATAAGCACGTGGAGAAAGTCGTCCGTATTTTCAAGAGCTTCGAGGAGGCTGAACGGGCCGATAGGGAGTACCGCATGTCGCTGACTCCGAATGAACGGGTGGCGATTGCCGTTACGCTGATGGGCCAGAGCCGGATTTTCTACGATGACCCTCCAGAAAGACTTGAGAGAGTTTGTCAAGCTATTCCTCTCTCGGAACATTGATTTCCTTGTCGTAGGGGCGTTCGCGGTCGCGCATCACGGTTATCCTCGGACCACCGGCGACATTGACCTGTTTGTTCGCGTCAATCCCGAAAACGCGGAGAAGATTGCCGCCGCCGTGCGCGAATTCGGTTTCGGCGCCCTCGGGTTGCAGCCGGCTGACTTCCTTCAACAGGATATGACCATCCAAATGGGATTCGAACCGGTGCGAATCGACATTCTCACCGGTATCAGCGGGGTCACATTTGACGAGGCTTGGCGGGATCGCAAGTCCGGAGAGCTCGACGGCCTGCCGGTGATGTTTCTCTCCCGGGAGCACTTGTTGCGGAACAAGAGAGCGGCCGGGCGTCCGAAGGACAAGCTCGACATCAGCGAGCTGACGGGCGGCGACCAATCCGAGTGATCCGCCAAGCGCGCCTATAATGGAGCTTTCCCCCGGGAGCCGTTCCTTGTCCCTCGAAGACCGCCTGTTTCAACAACGCTACGAAAAGATTCGCGAGATCGAAGCCCTCGGCTACGAAGCCTACCCGCGCAAATACGCCTACTCGCACACGCTCTCCCAGGTGCGCGACGCCTACGAGCCCGTTAACGGCGAAACGCTGGAGGCCGATCAGCCGCCCGTCTCCATCGCCGGCCGCTTGATGACCAAGCGCCGCCAGGGCAAGGCCGGTTTCGCGACGCTGCAAAAGGACGGCGTACGGCTGCAAATCTACGTCCGGCAGGACGAGGTCGGCGAGCGTGATTTCGAGCTCTACAAGAAGCTCGACGCCGGCGACATCATCGGGGTGGAAGGCGTCGTCTTCCGCACCAATACCGGCGAGCTGACCGTCAAGGCCAAGAAGCTTGAGTTCCTGGCCAAGGCCATCGCGCAATTGCCCGAGAAGTACCACGGGCTGCAAGACGTGGAGACGCGTTACCGCCAGCGCTACGTCGATCTGTTTGTGAACGAAGAGGTGCGCGAGGTCTTCATCAAGCGCAACCGCATCATCCAGGCGCTGCGGCGCTCGCTCGACAGCCGCGGCTACGTCGAGGTCGAAACGCCCATGATGCAGCCGCTCTACGGCGGGGCGCTAGCGCGGCCGTTCGTGACGCACCACAACGCGCTCGACCTGGACCTGTACCTGCGCATCGCCCCGGAGCTTTACTTGAAGCGGCTGGTGGTGGGCGGGTTGGACCGCGTCTACGAGATCAACCGCAACTTCCGCAACGAAGGCCTGTCAATGCGGCACAACCCCGAGTTCACGATGGTCGAGCTTTATCAGGCCTACTCGGATTACCGGGACCTGATGGATTTGAGCGCCGAGCTGCTGCGCGAGATGGCCGAAGCGGCGCTCGACGGCGGCACGACGGCGAGCTTCCGCGGGCATTCAGTCGACTTCTCCACGCTCCGCCGGTTGACGCTGCGAGAGGCGATCCTCGAGCACTGGCCGCACGGCGGGCCCGCGCCCGCGCTTGCCGATCTGGACGATATTGAGCAGGTGCGCGAGCTGATCGCGCGCCACAACGCCGTCTCGGAGAGCAAGATCCACATCGAAGACCGGCCGCTGGGCTCGCTGCTGCAATCGCTGTTTGAAGAGACCTGTGAGGCGCGGCTCATTCAGCCGACGTTGATTTATGAGTACCCCGTCGAGAGCTCGCCGTTGTCGAAACAGAAGCCCGACGACCCGCTGTGGGTGGAACGGTTTGAGATCTACGTGGCCGGCATGGAAGTGGCCAACGCCTACTCCGAGCTCAACGATCCGCAGGAGCAGAGGCGGCGCTTTGAGGCGCAGGCGAGCATGCGCGCCGGCGGCGACGCCGAGGCTCACGGCATGGACGAGGACTACCTGCGCGCTCTCTGCTACGGCATGCCGCCCACCGCCGGCCAGGGCTTTGGCATTGACCGGCTGACGATGGTGTTGACCGATTCGCCGACGATTCGCGACGTGATCCTGTTCCCGCAGTTGCGGCCCGAAGGCGAGATCGGGACGGCGGCGCGGCTGAAGGCGCTGGAGGATTGAGCGCAACCTCACCGTCGGACGTAGTTTAGAATGAGGCTCACGAAACCATGATTAGCTCTCCGCGCACCTTTGCGGCTTCCATTACCCGCGACCACGAGACCGGCCTCTACATCAGTGTGGTTCCCGGCGTGAAGGGCGCTCACACACAGGCGGAGTCCTTGGACGAGCTCGAGGCCAACTTGCGCGAGGTTCTGGAGCTCTGCCTGGAAGAGGCGGCTACCTTCGTGGGGCTTCAGACCTCTCCACCCCGTACCTTGGCGCGGCTAAGCGCAACCGAACCCCAGGCGTGAGCCTGGGGGCAAACGTCCAACCTCCTGCGCTCTTCGGGCTTGACCCCAGGCTCACGCCTGGGGCTCGGTTGATTGGTAAGCAACATGTCCTTTGAGCTCTACGTCGCCATCCGCTACCTGCGCGCCAAGCGTCGGGAGCGCTTTATCTCGATCGCGACCGTCATCTCGATCCTCGGCGTCACCGTCGGCGTCGCCGCCCTGGTCGTCGCCATGGCCATCAACAACGGCGTCCAGAACGATCTGCGCGAGCACCTGCTCAGCGGCAGCGCCCACATCAACCTGCTGGAAAAAGAGCCCGGCTTCGGCATCGAAAACTGGCAGCCCCTGCTCGAAGAGCTCCGCGGCGTGGATCGCGTGGAGGCGATCGCCCCGGCGCTCTATGGCGAGGTCATGATTACCACCCCCGTTCGCCAGCATGGCTGCTACCTCAAAGGCATCGATCCGGCGGCGGAGATCGAGGTCTCCAGCCTCCTTCGCAACCTCCAGGAAGGCTCGCTCAACGACTTGGTCCAGCCCACCGGCGAGCTCCCCGGCATCATCCTCGGCCGCAAGCTCGCCGACCGCATCGGCGCGCGGCTGACCTCGCAGGTCAAGATCCTGACGCCGCAGGGCGACATGACGCCCTTCGGCGCTTTCCCCGTCACCAAGCGCTTCCAAGTGGTCGGCATCTTCGAGTCCGGGTTCTATGAGTACGACAACGCCTGGACTTACACCACACTCGCCGCCGCCCAGCAGGCGCTCTCGCTCGACGATGTGATCAACGCGGTGGAGTTTCGGCTCGATGATCTGGAGAAGGCCGCCGAAGTCGCCGCGGTGATCGAGGCCAAGGCCGGCGAAAAGTACGGCGCGGCGAGCTGGATGGAGCGCAATCGCACCGTCTTCAACGCGCTCAAGATGGAAAAGCTGGTCACGGCCATCGCGATCGGTCTGATCATGCTGGTGGCGGCGCTCAACATCCTCACTTCGCTGGTGATGATGGTGATGGAGAAGAACAAGGAGATCGCCATCCTCAAGTCGCTCGGAGCCCACAAGGGACAAATTCGGCGCATCTTCATGTACCAGGGGTTGATTATCGGCGTGCTCGGCGCCGTCAGCGGGCTGGCGCTGGGGCACGGCGTCTGCTGGGTCTGCGACACTTATCGGCTGCTGCCGCTGGAGGCCGAGGTCTACGGGCTCAGCTACGTGCCGTTCTCGCCGCAGTGGGTGGACGCCATTTGGGTGGCGCTGGCGGCCCTGGCGATGAGCTACGTCATTACGATTTATCCTTCCAGCTCGGCCGCGGCGGTCGCTCCCGTCGAGACGTTGCGCTACGAGTAGCGATCCCACCGCCGCGCCCGGCTACAATAGGGCGCGATGCGGACCCGCCTCCTTCTCCTTGCCCTCGCCCTCGCTACCGTCGCGGTCGCCGAGCCGGCCATCCACCG
>CAYOPA010000036.1:0-20549 GCA_964405625.1 uncultured Bryobacterales bacterium | reverse complement strand
CGTCAACGCCCCCAAGGCGATGCTGACGCGGCCCGCCACCAGTGCGCCGATCATCGTGAAGAAGCGCTTGGCGGGGCTGGCGATCGGGCTGGAATAGACGCCGTCGGCCGAAACATCGCAAAAGCGGTTCAGCAGGTTGGCGCGCGGCACGCGGACGTGATCAAACCACAGCCGGCCGTTGTCGACGCCGTTCAGCCCCTCTTTTTCGCCGCAATCTTCGATCCGGACGCCCGGCGCCGTCGAGCCGTCCTCGTTGCGGATGGGAACCAGCGCCGCATGCACGCCGTGGGCTTGGCCGTCCACATAAAGCTGAGCGAACACAACGGCCAGCCGACCATGAGCGGCGGCGTTGCCGATGTACTCTTTGTGCGCCGACTCGACCGGCGTGTTGACGACAATCTCATCGGTGGAGGAGTCGTGGATCGCGGTCGTCTCAATGTCGGCGACGTTGGAGCCGTGGCCGAGCTCGGTCATGGCAAAACAGCCGGGCAGATCGACGGTCCCGGCGGCGCGCAAGTACAAGTCGTGATGGGGTTTAGTCCCCAGCATCCGGATCGCGCCGCCAAACAGGCCGAACTGCACGCCGTACTTGATGAGCAGGCTGATGTCGCCGTAGGCCAGCGTCTCAAAAGCGGCGGCGAACTTCAGGTTGTCGGCCTCGCCGCCGTATTCCCGTGGATACGAAATCGCCCCCAGCCCTTCCGCAGCCACCGCCTTGAGCTGCTCCAGCACGCGCTCGCGCTGCGTTTCCTTCGACAGGCCGTACTCGAATGAGAACGCCGGCCGCTGCAACAGCTCCCGGATCTTTTGCCGCAGCGGACGCAGCTTGCCGTCCAGAAACTCCTCCAGCGCCTTTGCGTCCACGGCCGGCATCGGCGCCTCAAGGCCGCGCGGCGTGTGGAAATTGAGCATCTCCAGCGCCGCCTCGCTGCCGACGACGCCGAGAGCGTCCTCCACCGCATCGAGAGCGAAACGAGTCTCGTCGCCCGCCGCCACCCCCGACAACTCCGCGCCGACCTCCGCCAGCGAGGCCCGCCGCGCAGGATCCAGCAGCGGCGCCTCTTGGCGAATCCGAGTCAGCAGGGCTTGCAGCGCTCGCGGGGCGGGGGGATTTTCGGGTTGCAGCCAAGCCTGTAGAGCGCTGGTCTCTTTGTCGGAGAGGCCGGGCGCGTCGCCGATTCTCTTCCGAATGGCGGCCAACTCTTGCGGGTCCAGGTCGCCGTCGGCCCAAGCCACATACAGCGCCGGCAGGAATGCCAGCGCGGCGGGGCCGGTGGGAAAGTCGGGGACGGTGCGGGTCGATTCTGTGGACATCGGGGTCTTCCGGAGCAGGCCGCCATTCAGCCTCCCCCAGCGTACTCGTTCGACGAGCTCGGCGGGGGCGCCGTTACGGATGCAGCTCGGCGTGGCGGCGCAATAAGTAGGTATCGGTCATGCCAGCAACATAGTCGCACACCACCCGGTGCAGCGGCTCGCTCCGCATCCTTTCCTGGTAAAAGCGCGGCATTTTTTCCGGCAGGCGCAGGTAGTAGTCAAACAGCGCCTCCACCTTGCGGCCCGCCTCCAGGCTGTCCCGCTCCAACGCCGCCGAACGGTAGACCTTGCGCGCCAGGAATGCTTTGAGACGCCGCGAAGTATCAGCCGCCTCCGGAGTCAGCCGCGCCAGCCGGCCCGGAGCGGCCCGCACATCGTCCAGCGTCCTCACGCCGGCTTGCTCGACGGCCTGGCGCGTGCCCTCGATCAAGGCCGTCGCCAAAAAGTCCATTAAGCGGCGAACCGCCTCATTGAAAAGCTGCCAGCGGCTGGCGCCGGGATGCTCGCGCTCGGCCCGTCGGTACGCCTGGTCAAATACCTCGCATTCGCGGCGGATCTCGTCGTTGTCGAGCAGACGCGCCTCAAAGGCGTCGTCGAGATCGGCGCAGTTGTAGGCGATCTCGTCCGCTGGGTCGATGAGCTGCGCTTCCAGCGGCGGGCGCTGGTCGAGCAGGTACTCCGCCAGCTCCGGCCTCTCGGCGGCCTTGTAGTCGCGGGAATGTTTGACGAGGCCCTCGCGGACCTCGAAAGTCAGGTTCAACCCGGAGAAGGCCGCGTAGCGCTGCTCAAAGCGTTCGACAATGCGCAAGGCGTGCAGGTTATGGTCGAATCGCTCGCCGTGGCGGCGCATCTGCTCATCGAGAACGTGCTCGCCGGAGTGTCCGAACGGCGGGTGGCCCAGATCGTGCGCCAGTGACAGCGCCTCGACCAAATCCGTCTCCAGCCCCAAGGCGCCGGCCACGGTGCGCGCAACCTGGGCGACCTCGATGGTGTGCGTCAGACGGTTGCGAAAATGGTCCGAGAGGGGGTTGGTGAAGACCTGCGTCTTGTTTTCCAGTCGCCGAAACGCACGCGAATGCACGACCCGGTCGCGGTCGCGCTGGTAGCAATTGCGGTAGGGGTGCGGCGGTTCCGGGAAGCGTCGGCCCTGGCTCAGCTCGGGTGTGCAACGCAGTCCGGAGGCGGGCATGGCTCGGCTGGCTCCGAGGTCCCCGACGATCAGGCTCCCGGGATCTCGCGCATGGCCATGCCGGCGGCCGCGCCAACCGGCCCAGGCTCGGCCATCAGCTCTTCGAGAAGCGTCCTCGCCCCGACAGGGTCGGTCTGGATCATCGCCCTTGCCAACTCCAGCTTGGCCCGCACCGCCGGGACCACCATGGTCGGGGAGTCGATCAGCGCCTGATAATGCGGTCGCGCTGCGTCCAGGTCTCCCGAGGACGCCAGTAGACCGGCCAGCGTCAATCGCGCGAGCGAGCCGTAGGTCTTGCCGGCCTTGCCGACCACGCTCTCCAGGCGCTTGCGGGCCTCATCGTTGAGCTCTTGCTCGGCTTCGATCAAGGCGACGAAGTAGTCGGCCGCGGCCGCCGCCTCCGTGCCCGAAAAGTCAGACTTGATCTTCTCCATCGCCTCGGTGGTGCGCCGGTAGCGCTCGCCGCTGGTGGTGAAGGTAACGTACCCGACGCGCTGCTCGGTGGTGACCACGCCGTGGTACAACCGCGCCGCTTCTTCCAGCGCCGCGGCGGCCGCGGCCTTCTGGCGCTGTTGGTATCCCAAGTACGAGGAGATCCCCACGATCAGCGCCACGACCAGCGCGGCGCCGACCAGGATGGGCTGTTTGTGCTTCAGGTAGAAGCCATAGAAGTTGCCCACCTCTTCGATGAACTGATCGTGCTTGAGATCTTTTCGACTGAATTCGGCCACTCTGAACCCCTTACCTGCGGCGCAGCCTCCAGATTAGGCCGCTGATCGAGCCGCTGTCAACCGTAACGTCGTAACGCCGCTTGGTCAAAACGGCTTAAGTTTATTGGCCCATGGCGCCGAGGCGCCGGAGCGAGCTAAGGTTTTTCACTTTATCGCCGATTGCTACAAAAGAGCGCCGTCGCCTACGCGACAGACCTTATTTATCAGGTAAACGATTGGCCTTTATCCTACCGCTCTGTATACTTACTGTCGAAATGCTCCGCCAAGTAGAGCGGCCTCCCCTGCTGTCGCAGGACGGCCTGGACTTAAGCGCCAAGGTCCAGCGCGACATTCGTCGGCTGGCCGCGAAGCTCAGCGCCTCGACCGCGCGGATCGAGGCGCGCTGGGAGCGGCGGATCCGTCCGCTGCTGGGCGACAAGCCCGATCCGCGGCGTCTGCGGGCGTTGAGAGCGATCAACCCCGGAGCCTGTACGCCGCTACTGGCGGCCGGCAAGTTCGACGATTACCTCGAAAACGTGGAGTACCACGCCCGGCGGCTGGCAAAGCTCGACGTCCCGCCCAGAGATGTGCTGGCGTCGATAACGGAATACCAATGGCGGCTGCTGCCCGAGGTCAAGCGCCTCTTTCCTGGCGATCACGCCCAGTACCAGCAGGCCTTGGAGCAACTCTACCTCCGCATCAACCTCACCCTCAACAACGCCTATTACCAAGTGCGCGATCTGGAGGCGACCGCCTTCTTTGACGTGCTCCAGGACCAGCTCGAAACCCTCGGCGTCGCGGACCTGTTGCAACGCGTGCTGGAAACTCTGATACGCACGTTTCACGCTACCGGCGGCGCCATTCTGCTGGTCGACCCCGCGACTAACCGGCTGGAGGCGAAGGCGCGCAAAGGCATATCGGCCAACCTGGGTCATTGTTTCGACACGGCGATCGGCGAGGGATTGATCGGCAGCGTGGCGGCCTCCGGCGAACCGGCGACCGTGGTGGATATCGCCATCGACGACCGCATCGAATCCGCCGACCTTCGCAAGACCTTCACCAGCCTCTGGGCCGTGCCGCTGGACGTCCGCGGCAAAGTGACCGGCGTGGTGGCGCTGGGCTTTTCGCAAGAATACCACTGCCTGCCGCGTGAAATGAAGGTGTTTGAGGCGATCGCCGAACGCTGCGCTCTGGCGATCGACAAGGCTCGGCTGATGGAGGAGCTCAAGGAGAGCAAGGAGCGTGTCCGCAAGCTCGGCGAGCACATGATGAAGGTGGAGGAAGAGGAGCGCCGCCGCATCAGCCGCGAGCTCCATGACGAGGTCGGCCAGTCGCTGCTGGTCGCCCGCCTCTACCTCGAAATGGGCCAGGGCATGGTCCCCCAGAGCAACAAGCGCGCCCACGAAAAGCTGGCCGACACGCGGGAAGTGCTTGAGGCGACGATTGTGGAGATGCGGCGGCTGATCGCGGCCTTGAGCCCGAGCGTGTTGCAGACGTTGGGGCTGCCCGCCAGCATCCGGCAGTTTGTCAAGAACCTCGGACGCTCGTTCCCTGGGCGGATCCGGCTGCGGATGGAGGAGTTGGAGGAGCTGCCCGAGGAGGTGCCCGAGGGGGCCCGGATTATGTTGTACCGGCTGGTCCAGGAGTGCTTTACCAACGCCGTCAAGCACTCCAGCGCAAAGAACGTGAGCCTGCAACTATCCAGACGCAATGGCTCGGTGCGCATGAAGATGCAGGACGACGGCGTGGGGTTTGACATCGACGCGGCGGCCCGCAAACGCGATTCATTCGGCTTGACGGGCATGCGCGAGCGCGTGGCCCTGCTGGGCGGTGCGATCGACATTAACACGAGCCCGGGAAAAGGGACGAAGGTGTCGATCGCAATCCCAATTTAAGAGGTCCGGTGGGCGGACCCGGCCGTCCGGGCCAAGGTCGCAGACAGAGACGAGGAGAACGGAAGATGCCAAAGATTCGAGTGCTGCTCACGGACGATCACACCCTGTTCCGGCAAGGGATTCATAACTTGTTGGCGCTGGAGTCTGATATCGATGTCGTCGGCGAGGCCGGTAACGGCACCGACGCGGTCGATCAGGTGCCGTCGCTGCGGCCGGACGTGGTGCTGATGGACATCGGCATGCAGGGCCTGTCGAGCTTCGAGGCCACGCGCCAGATCAAGAAGCTCCGGCCGGAGACGAAGGTCCTGTTCCTGACGATGTACGACGACGAGGACTACTTGGTCGAGTGCATGGAGGTCGGCGGCAACGGCTACGTGCTCAAGGATTCGCCGGCGGCGCAACTGCTGGCCGCCATCCGGGACGTCCACCGGGGCGGCAGCTATCTGAGCCCCAAAATGCTCGTGCAGCTCGTCGATGATTTCCGCTCGCGCGTCAAGTCGACGCACCTCCAGCCGCGGTTCGCGACGCTAACGCCGCGCGAGAAAGAGATTCTGAAATTCCTGGCCGAGGGCCAATCGGTCAAGGAAATCGCCCAACACTTGAACCTGAGCGTGAAGACGGTCGAGGCGCACAAGTTCAACCTAATGCGCAAGCTCGACATTCATAACAAGGCTCAACTGGTGCAGTACGCGATCCAGAAGAAGATCATAAAGATCCAGATCGGACCCTAGCGAAGTAACTGGCGGGGCCGAAGGCGCGACCGCACGGCGCGGCCTTGCGCCACAATCACTGCTTTCTGACAATCCCTCCGCGCTCTCATCACCTTGGCGCGGATGGATTGACGCAAATTCCTGGCCGTTTCGGCCGCCACGGCGCTCTCGGGGCGACGGGGCTGGGACGCACGAAATCAGGGCACAGTAGAGCCCGAGTTTCAGCCCGGGGCTGATGCCGTCCGCGTGGGTTCCGCTGCAAGGTCGCCGTCACGGCGGCGGCTTCAGTGTGACCCGTGTCGTTTCGCCTGCCAGTACCGTGACCGGCGTCATGCGCTTGCGAAGCTCGGGGTCGGTCGTCCTCATCAGCATGAAGGTCGCCGCATCGGCTCGGCTCGCAAACGCCGCCGCGTTGTACTCGCCCGGCGGGACCTTCCCCACAAAGCTTCCGTCCGGTTCGATCCGCGTGAACGACGGCCTGCGGATGCCCAGGGCGCGGTCACGAGGCTCCAACATGACCCAGGCGGGCGCCGGCAGCAGGCCCGATGCCGGCGCCGGGCGCTTCAACCCGGTCTGGCCCTGGACTTCCCCATACTCCGAGCCCAACCGGATCGTCAGCTCGCCCGCAAACCCTTCCGGCGGCGGGTCGAGCCAGACGCTGTCGAGCGGCTCGTCGTTGAGTCTCAGGTCCGTGACATAGGGACCGTCCGAGGGGATCATGATCTCCAGCCTGCGGCGGCCCGGCAGAGTCAACAGCTCTGTTACGGCCTCTCGCTCTTCGGTCTGCGCCTGGGCCGGTCCCCGCATCGACGGCGCCAGCAGCCGCTCGCCGAAGGGCGCATTGAGTCGCAGGGCCAGCCACCACTCACTTGGCCGGCCCGAGGAGACGTCCTCCAGCGGCTGATCCAGTGTGACTCGAACCCGTAGCGGGGCCGGACGGACCGCGTCGATGCGGACCGCTTCGGGGTTCCCCTCTTGGATGCGTACCCGCTGGATTCCTTGCAGCGCCCCCTCCGCAGGGAAGTTGCCCCCGTTTGCCACGAACAAATACTCGCCCGGCGGCAAGCCCTGGATTTGGTGAATCCCGTCCGTCGAGCGTCCGGTCTGCGCCACGACAATATTCGTCGCTCCGTCAGTCAGCGCGATGGTGAGCGTGCATTGCGCGCAGGCCCCGCCATCGGTCAGGACCCGCGCGACCGCGAGCGTATCCGCCGGCGGGGGCAGACGCAGCTGCACATCCTCTCGCAACGAGCCCCAATCGAGCTCCAGCAGAGTTGCCTCCTCGATCGAAACGACGCCCGGGTATAGCATCGGCGCGGACCGCAGGCGGGAGAGCCCGGCCGCTCCCGGCGCAGCAGGTCGGCTGACCGCCAGCAGGTACTGCCCCGGGGGCAGCGTCCAGGCTCGAAAGAGGCCCCGTTCGTCCGTCTTGATGTCCTGCGGTCCCGAGACGCCCAACTGCTCGAAGGAGATGCCTTCGTCTTCGTGGCGCCGCAGCACCGGCGTCACCTCCGCGCCGACCACCGGGCGGTCGAGGTGGTCCGTCACCCGTCCGGCGATCACCGCGTGGCGGCTCAGGCGCAGGTCGACGCCGCTCAGTCGACCCGAGTCTGGAATCTGAATCGCGGGCTGGTCGGAGTTGTAGCCGGCCTTAATGACCCTGATGAAGTGCTGTCCGGTAGGCGCCGCGGGAATTGTCCAGCGCCCCGCCGCGTCGCTGACCGCTGAGCCGAGCTCGCTGCGGCCCATCGCCGTGATCACCACGCGGGCGCCGCCTACCGGCTGGTCGCCGGCCGTCAGGACCCGGCCGCTAACGGGGATTTTCGGGCCGTCGGCCGGCGGGAGCGGCGGCGGTTCCTGGGCGAGGACGCCCACAGCCGGCAGGATCGCTAGTAACGCTAGCCTCATCGAGCCTCCTCCAGCGAGCCGGTCGCCGTTACATCGATCTCCATTTCGAATCCCGGCTCCAGCGTGACCTTCCTGATGTGATCGGCGACCTCGAGCCAGGCGGCATCGTCTTGAAAGTTGACGTTCGGCCAGCTCCAGGCGGCGATCTCGTAGTCTCCGGGCATCAGCATCTCGAACGCGAAACCGCCTTCGTCGTCCGTCTGCATGCCGCGCCGGAGCCCTTCGCCGCGGACGCCGACGGTGAAATGCGAGGCGGCTGCGAGCCGCTCGCCTTCCCGCAGCCGGATCGCCCCCCGCAACGCCGACCACTCGCTGGAAAGGCGGACCTCAATTTCGGTCATCCCTCCGGCCGACACCTCTACGATGCGTGGCTCGACCACGTAGAAGCCGCCGGCCGATTCGAGCTTCCAGCGGCCGGGATGCAGCGCGTCGTGCTCAAATGTCCGCTCCGTTGCGTCGAGCTGGATGCCCTCCGGCATCAAGGGCCTGCCGTCGTCCGGCGTCAGGCGCAGGAACGGTTGCTTGTCCGACGAGCCCGTGATGATCGCGCGTCCCCGGACGCCTGTCGGCGGCAGGGGGCTCAAAGTCAGGTCGCGGATGTCTCCGTCGACAGTTACGTCACCCAGCAGCCGCATCTCGCGGCGAGGGCCGACGATTGTCATGAGGCGCAACAGATAGCGCCCCGGCGTCAGTTCGGGAAGAACGAACGCGCCTTCGTGAACCCTCGCCACCCTGCGAGCTATCCCGCCCCGGCCGGCGCCGTCCGATAACGGCTCCACCGCCAGCATCGAGTGCTGGGACGGGCTCTGCTCAACACCAGTCACTCGGCCGGAAACCGTAAACGTATCCGCGTGGATATTGGCGCTCAGCCGCACCTGCGAGGGCTCGCCGCCCGGCTCCGCCGCTACCTCGCTTCGCCCGTACTCCCTCGGCGGCCCGCCAAACCTACCCGCGCGCTCGTAGGCGGTCACCTCATAGCGCCCTGGAGGCAGGCCCCAAACGCGAAAATAACCGCGGTCGTCGCTGACCAGCCCGCCAGGGCGACCCATGGTCGGAGGGGGCGCGGGCTCGCCGCCCGGCTCCATGGGCCGCACGCTCACCTGAGCTCCCGGCAACGGGTCGCCCGCGTCGTCGGTCAGCCAGCCTTCGATGACGGCGCCCCGGGCGAGGGCAAAATCCGTCGCCGGGCAGTCTCCCTCTGCCGGGCAGGAGCGTACGATCGAGCGTGACGCGAGCCCGCCCGCTTCAAGCGTATAGTAGCCCGGCGATTCAGCCGTCAGGGTAACCCGGCCCACCGGCAGGCCGCTGATCTCGTAGCGTCCGCGCGAGTCCGTCGCGGCGGCGTAAGGCATTCTTTGACCTGAATCGGTTTGCGCCGTGACGACAGCGTCGGCCAAGGGCTCGGGAGCGCCGCCGCCGTCGCGTACGATGACTACGCCGATGATCCGAGCTCGCTGGGCCAGGGCCGGCGCCATCACCACCGCCGCCGTTGCAGCCACCAAAACCCACTGATGCCGACCGCGCCGCATCCTTCGCCCCTTATACTCCCGACGGCTGCAAATTCAGCCCTCAAAGTTTCATTGGGCCGTCGTATCCGTGCATCTGCTAACCTCTCCCGCATGAGGTTCTCGATAATCCTAATGCTCGCCGGCGCCGCTCTCGCGGTGGCCGAGACCCACGAAGTTTACCCCGTCACCCACTCGCCGTTCTTCACAGCCGACCGCGAGCCACTGGCCGTGGTCCGCTCGGGCGACACCATCATCACCCGCACTTGGGATTCGGGCGGCAAGGACGAGAAAGGCGTCTGGCACATCGAGCACCCCTATAAGTACCCGGCGCGCGGCAACCCGCTCACCGGGCCGTTCGTGATCGAGGGCGCCGCTTACGGCGACACCCTCGAGGTGCGCATCGATAAGGTTGCCGTCAATCGCGCCGACGGTTACACCTCCATGCGAGTCGGGGCGGCGAACTTCAACCCCGGCGAGGACCTCGGCCCGGCGGAGTACGGGCTCGGCGCCGTGCGGCCGGGCAGCAGCAGCCACGTGCCCTGGGATATCGATGTGAGGACCGGCAAGCTGCGGCCCAAGCTCAAGCCGGAGCACACCTCCGGCCACAAGCTGGAGTTCGACGCCAACCCGATGCTCGGCTGCATCGGCGTCGCTCCGCCGTACGGCGAGGTCCGCACCTCCGGGCCTTCGGCCGAGTACGGCGGCAACATGGACTACAACGACATTGTGACCGGCTCGACCGTGCTGCTGCCGGTGTTTGCCGACGGCGCCCATCTCTTTGTTGGCGACGGCCACGCCTTGCAGGGCGACGGCGAGGGCTGGGGCGTCGGCGTCGAGACCTCGATGGACGTGCGGATGACGGTTAAGCTCCACAAGGGGCGCCAGTTGTCGATCCCGCGGCTGATCAACGACGACTATCTGGTCTCCATCGCCAGCCAGGCGGAGTTCAACAGCTCCATGGAGATCGGCCTGCGCAAGGCCAACTCCGACATGCTGCGCTGGCTGAGCAACGAGTGCGGCCTGACCAAGACCGAGGCGCACGTGCTGTTGGGCGGCGTGGTGGAGCATAAGATCGTCACCTACCATGGCTCGATTGCGACGCTGATCCCGAAGAAGCATGTGCCGTCGCGGTGCCACGTTTTTTAGAGCGTGCGGCCGCTGGGCCTCAACGGGTTTTGGGCGGCCTTCCGGCCGCCCCTACGGGTTCATGGGTGTTGAAGAAGGATTGTGATGCGTTGTCTTGTTCTGTTTCTAGTTGTGGGCTCCGCGCTGCTGGCGCAGCGGCCGGCGCTGCACGACGAAGCCTTCGTCATGGACGGGCACGTCCACGTGATGAGCCGCGAGCTGCTCACCGGCGTCGACTTCGCCACGCGCAAGGCTGACGGCCACGTCGATCTGCCGCGCATGGAAGAGGGCGGGCTGGACGCCGTGTTCTTCTCGATCTACACCCCGGAACCTTACTACGCCTCCCGCCACGAGGTGAAGAACACGCTGCGGGCGCTGTCGAAGGCTCGCGATGAGATTGACCGCAACTCCGATCGCATCGAAGTCGCCCTGACCGGCTCGGACATCGAGCGCATCGCGGCCGAGGGCAAAATCGCGGCGTTTCTGGACCTGGAAGGGCCGTTTGACATGGAAGGCGATCTGGACGTGCTGCGGGGCTTCCATCGGCTGGGTCTGCGCTCGGTGCAGCTCACGGCGCACAACGTCACCAGCGACACCGTTGACTCCTGCTGCGACGTTCACCGCCACGGCGGCCTGGGCGAGGCGGGCCGCAAGATGATCGCCGAGATGAACCGCTTGGGCATGATGATCAACGTCGCCCATGCTTCCAATGACACCATCCTGCAGGCCGTGGCGCTGAGCAAGGACCCGGTCGTCTACACCCACGGCGGTTTTCGCGGCATTATCGACATTCCCCGGCTGATCAGCGACGAGGCCGCCAAGGCCGTCGCGGCCAGGGGCGGGGTCATCGGGCTCCAGTTCGGCAACACCTTCAACAACCCGCGTTTTTTCCAGTGGAAGGGCGGCTCGGCCCCGGTTGTGGACATGTCCAAGCAACTGGCTCGCTATGCGGGCAAGACGATCGGCGAGATCGACAAGGGCGTCGCCGCCGGTCTGCCTTTCACGTATAAGGGCGAGGTCCCGGACGAGATCCGCATGACGACGGCGGAGTACGCCAAGGTCATCGACTACGGCGTGCGCTTGGTCGGCGAGGACCATGTGGCTCTGGGGTCGGATTTTGACGGCGGCCCGCCGCTGCCGCACGGCATGGAAGACATCAGCGACTACCCGGAGATGACCAAGGCGATGCTTGAGCTCGGCTACAGCGAGAGCCGCATCCGCAAGATTCTGGGGCTGAACTGGCTGCGGGTGATCAAGGAAGTGACGGACCCTTAGGGAGCTTCGGTGGGGACGGGCATTCCTGCCCGTCGCAAAGTCTCGATCAGCAGCCGTCGTCGCCATTCACATTGCGGCTGCTAGACTCTTGCTCGATGACCGCTCGACTTTTTCTCCTGTTGCTGGCAGCCGCCCTGGCCGCCTCCGCCCAAAAGACCAACGTCCTGTTCATCATCTCCGACGATCTGAACTGCGATCTCTCGGTCTACGGCAATTCCGTCATCCAAACACCCAACATGGAACGGCTCGCCCGGCGGGGCGTGGTCTTCGAGCGGGCCTACTGCCAGTACCCGGTCTGCAACCCGAGCCGGGCGTCGTTGATGACCGGGCTGTATCCCGATCAGACGGGCGTGTTGACGAACGCCGACAACTTCCGCAACAACATTCCCGACGTCGTCACGCTGCCGCAGCTCTTCCGTAACAACGGCTACTTCACGGCGCGCGTCGGCAAGATCTACCACATTGGCGTGCCGACGCAGATTGGCACGGACGGCGTGGACGACCCGGCCTCCTGGGACCGCGTGGTCAACCCCAAGGGACGCGACAAGTTTGACGAACCGATCATTTACACCATCGGCGCGCCGGGCCAATTCGGCGGTACGTTGAGCTGGCTGGCCTCGGATGGTTTGGACGACGAGCAGACCGACGCCATCGGCGCTGACGCCATGGTTAAGCTGCTTGAAGAGAGCCAGGAGAAGCCGTTCTTCCTGGCGATGGGCTTCTCCCGGCCGCACACGCCGTACGTGGCGCCGCGCAAGTACTTCGAAATGTACCCCCCGGCGTCGAAAGTACGGTAGCCGGTGGAGCCTCCCGCGCACCTGCTGAAAGTGCCCGCGGCGGCCTGGGTGGACCGCGCGCCTCAAAGCGAGATGGACGATCGCACCCGCTTGGAAGCCATCCAAGCCTACTACGCGACCATCACCTTCATGGACGCTCAGCTCGGCCGCGTGCTCGACGCGCTGGACCGGCTGAGCTTGTGGGACGACACGATCGTTGTTTTCACCTCAGACCACGGCTATCACTTGGGCGAGCACCAGCTTTGGCAGAAAACGACCTTGTTTGAGAACTCCGCCCGCGTGCCGTTGGTGATCGCCTCTCCGGACCACAAGTCGACGCATGGCCGTCGCACCGGCGCCGTCTCCGAGCTAATCGACTTGTACCCGACATTAACCGATCTCACCGGGCTCCAGGCGCCGTCCCGTCTGGCCGGCGCCAGCCTCAAACCGCAGCTCGAGAACGTCCACGCGCCCGGCCGTGCGGCGGCCCTGACCACCTTCATCACCAACGACCGCGTCAATCCCCGCGAGCCGCGCCGCCCGGCCGAAAAATCCTACTCCATCCGCACCGAGCGATACCGGTTTACCCCCTGGGGAGAGCGCGGCCGGCAGGGGATCGAGCTCTACGACCACCTCGCCGATCCGCGCGAGCTCAACAACGCGTCGGACGATCCGGAGTACGCCGACGTGGCGCGGCGGCTGGAGGATCTGTTGGCGACCCAGGTCGGGTCGGCCCGGACCCCGGCGGCGAGGAAGTAGGCGGTTGTGGGATCTGTCAGAATACACTCGACAAGGTGCGCGCGTCCGTCCAGCGCCGCCGCATCCAGGATCCGGCAGCGATCCTGGAGCGCCTCGAGAGCTTTCTCGCGGCAGCCCGCCAACCGGCGGTTCTTGAGCCAGGCGACGAACCCATCGCGCTGGAGACGGGCAACTACGCGCTCACCGTCCAACCGCAAGGCTGTCTGCTGGAGGTCTGGGGCCCGGCCGGGTCGCTCACGCGCCGGATCGCGGCGATCAACGGCGAGTCTCGCGAGAAGATCGAGCTGCTGGTCAAGCGCTTCGGGGGACGCGAGGCCGATCTGCATCTGGTCGACCTCGGGCGGCAGTCCACGCGCTTCGACTCGCGCCAAAACGTGCGGCAGTTCGCCAAAACGCTTGAGAAGCTGCTGAGCCAAGCGGTGCCGGAGGCGCGTCTGGAGAGCTTGCAGACCGGCCCGGATCTGGAGCGCTCCCTGTCATCGCTCTACCCGCGCGGCGTACTGCTGGAAAACGGGCGTCGCTGGGCGCTGCTGGCCAGCCCGCCCGCCGGCGGTTCGACAGCCGCGGACGGAGCGCTGGCTTTCGGATTGATCTGGCTGGAGGAGGTCCGCCGCGAGGCCGCCCGCCGACGGCCGACGGCCGGGCTGATGCTCTGCCTGCCGCGCGCAAACGTGGCCGTCACTGCCGCCCGGCTGGCCTGCCTGAACCGCGAGATCGCCGACTATCGCCTGTTCGCGATGGACGACTTGGGCATGAAGCCGATCGATCCCGGCGACCACGGGAACCTTGCCTCGGAGCTGCCGTTCTGCTTCTCGCCCGCCGCGCCCGAGGGCGCTGCCGCGGCGCTATTCGGGCGCCTGCTGGCGCAGCCGGGAGTGAGCTGCTCCGCGGCGCCGAGCGGTCTGCTGACCCTCGACGTCCGCGGGCTCGCCGTAGCGGAGGCCTCGCGCGGGACCGTCACGTTCGGCCTGGAGCGCCGCCGACCGCTGCAAGCGGGCAATCTCGACGAGGCGCTCGACCTGATCGCGGCCGTGGCCCGAGCCCGCCGTCCGGAAGCAACCGACCGCAACCACCGCTTGTATGCCATGTACCCCGAGCAGTGGCTGGAGTCGCAAATCCGGGCCGACCCGGAAGCGCTCGACCCGGCCTTCCGCCCAGCGCCCTGGTACCGCCGAACGCCCGCCACCCTAGGCGCGGATCGCGGCGTGTTGGACCTGCTGGGCGTCGACCGCTCCGGCCGCCTGGTGGTGTTGGAGCTCAAGTCCGAGGAGGAGATCCATCTGCCCACGCAGGCGCTGGACTACTGGATGAGGGTGGAACGGCATCGCCAACGGGGAGATTTCACCAGCCAGGGGTTCTTTCCCGGCGTCGTGATCGCCGATCGCCCGGCTCGACTGATCCTCGTGGCGCCGACGCTGAAATTCCATCCCAAGACCGGGACGCTGTTACGCCATTTTTCGCCGTCAGTCCCGGTCGAACGTATCGGATTGAGCGCCGATTGGAGGGTCCGACTTCAAGCAGTATTCCGACGCGCGGGAGCCCTGGCGAACGAGTGATCAAAGCCCGGCCTCCGGCGAAGCGCGGGAGAGCCCCGGTCGGATCTTGCGTGAATGCTATTTTCCTGCCAGAATTTCTAAAACGAGCGCTCCGTAGTGTCGGATTATTGATACGCTTACGGGATTGAAGAACGTCGGATTAGGTGTGGATCCAGAGGCCGTTCCGTGGACGCGAACCCGACGGCGTCTCAGCGCCCGCGGATCAGAGCGGTCACCGTGACCCGATTGGCAGGCGGGGAGTCTCAAGACGATGGATGTGATTGGAATCATCAACGAGCTGCATAAGGAGCTCGAACGCATCGATGGGCTGATTATCGCCCTGGAAAGCCTTCAGTCCGGCCGGCGCCGCGGTCGCCCGCCGAAGGCGCTGCAACAGCTTCGCGCCGGCGCGATGGACCAGGAGAGCCCCACGGCTCGCCGGGCCGCGAAGGCGGTCAAGAAGGCCGGGAAGAAGAAAACGGCGAAGAAGGCGGCCAAGAAATCCAAGGCCGCTTCCAAGAAGAAAGCCTCGGGCTAGAAGACGGGAGTGCCGTAGGGAACCAGCGTGGGCGCCCGCTCGGCGCTGTCGAGACCTACGATCTTCCATTCCCGGCCAATTTTTTCCAGATACACCGTCTGGGCTTCGTTGCGGTCCGCGTAGACGTACTCGAGCCGCATCCTCACCCGCGAATCCGAAGCCTGCTCGGGCTCGTTGATCGCAATCCCCTTGATCTCGGCGTTGGTTTTCTTCAGGTAGGCGGCAAAACCTTCCGCGGTCATCTCGTCGCGGCTCTGCTCGAGCCGCCGCGTCAGATCGCCGGAGTAACAAGCCAGGTAGGCTGCCACATCACCATCGCGGGCGGCGTCGAGCATGGCGTAGATCGCGTCGCGCGGAGCGGGCTCACGTTTGGTCCTGGTCGGCAGCAGATCGGAAGCGGCGCCCCCTGAAGGCAGCTTCCAGCCGGCGTTGCGGCCGGCCACGAACACCACGGCGGCCACGATCAGCAGGCCGGTCAGCAGCTTCGCCTGAGTATCCTTGCTCACGCTACCGCTCCACGGGATTGAGGGCGCCGGCCCGCGCTTTCTTTTTGCGGATCAACGTCATGTCGAGATTGCCCCCGGCGTCGACAATCGTCTTGTCCCACCTGGGCAGGACCTCTTCCATCGTTTCCAGATACAAGCGGCTGCGTGTGACGGCGGGGTTGCGGCGGTGCTCAACGGCCAGCGCGGTAAAGCGGGCGGCGTCGCCCTTGGCTTGGTTGACCATGCGCTCTTTGTAACCGGCGGCCTCTTCGAGCAGGCTACGCGCCGCGCCGCGCGCCCTGGGCGTGACGTCGTTGGCGTAGCCCTGGGCTTCGCTGACGATGCGCTCCAGATCAGCGCGTGCGCTGGCGACGTCGCGGAAGGCGTCGGCGGCCTCGGGAGGCGCGGTGACGCTCTCGATGTTGATGGTCTGCACGGCCACGCCGAAATCATAGCGGTCCAGCAGCGCCTGCGCCCGCTGCCGGACGACCTCCTGGATGGCGACTTTCTCAGTGGTCAGCACCTCGTCCACGGTGCGGGCGGCGATCTGGCGACCGAGCTCGGCTTCGACGGCGTCGAGCACGATGGCCCCGGTATCGACGGCGCTGAACAGGTAGGCCTTGGGTTGGGTGACGCTGTACTGCACGATCGAGCGCACGTGAATGATGTTCTGATCGCCGGTGAGGAACTGCGCCAACAGCGGATCAGCCCGGCCGACCACGCTATCCGCCACCGCTCCGCCAATGACGCCGCGCTGGAGCTGCCGGACCTTCACGCGATAGACCGAGCCCGCCGGCCAGGGGGCGTTGTAGTGGATGCCGGGCATGACGCGCTCATTGACCGTCGAACCGAACAGCGTCGCCACGCCCTGCTCGTCGGCGTAAATCACATACAACCCGCTGAGCAGCCACGGCGCAACCAGGCCCATCGCCAAGTTGCGCCGCGTGAGCAGCGCGGGCGGCAGGGACGGCCCCTCGCCCGCCGGTTGAGGAACCGGAGGCGGCGGAGTCGGCGGCGAGATAGTCAGGCTCATCGCGCGGCCTAGCGGCCCTCCTTGAGCAGCTTGAGCAGCTCGGAGTCGGAGCTGAGAATGACCGTCGTGTCCGAATCCAGCGCCTTGCGGTAGGTCTCCAGCGTGCGCGTCAGCTCGTAGAACTGCTGGTTGCCGGAATAGGCGTCGCCGTAGATGCGGGCGGCTTCGGCGTCGCCGGCGCCTTTGATCTCCTCGGCGTCGCGATAGGCGGCGGAGAGGATCTCCTCGCGGTTGCGGTCAGCCTCTGCCCGGATCTGCAACGCCTGCTCTTCGCCCTCGGCGCGGTACTGGCGGGCTATGCGCTCGCGCTCGGCCCGCATGCGGGCGTAGACGCTCTGTTTGTTCTGCTCGGGCAGGTTCAGACGCTTGATGCGGACGTCGAGCACGCTGATGCCATACTGCTCCAGCGCGCTTGCACCGGTCGTCTCGGTCAGGCGGTCGAGCATGGCGCGCTGCTGCACGGCTTCGGGGCTGGGGGCGATGAGCTCTTCCAGATCATGCCGCCCCATCTCGGCGGCCAGCCCCGCCCAGGCGATGTCATGCAGGCGCATCTCCGCCGCGTCGGGGTCGCCGACCGTTTGCAGGAATGTCACCGGATCGTCGATCCGCCACAGCACGTAACTTTCGATCACGAGGTTCTTTTTGTCGCGGGTCAGGAACTCCGAGCGCGTCGGGTTGTAAACCCGCAGGCGCTTGTCAAAGTATGTGGCGCTCTCCCAGAAACCCTTGAAATGCAAGCCCGCGTCCTCGATGGTGCGCACCGGCGCGCCGAAGCGGGTGATCACGACGAGATCCGTCTCGCGGACGGTGTAGAACGTCCTCCACAGCAACAACAGTCCTAGCAAAACAAGCCACAAGTTCCGATTGCGCCGAAAGAAGCCCGCCCAGTCAAACGGCCCGTGGTCATGATCGTGATCGTGGTGATGATGATGGCCATGGTCGTGGTCATGATCGTGGGCATGGCTGTGACCATGGTCATGGCCGTGATCGTGATCGTGTTTGTGATCGATGTGATCGTGCATCGCGGGATAACCTTCTATTCTTCTTCCGGATTCGGCCGGAACGGCGGCGGGGGCTGCTGCATGCGGGCGCCGGCCGGTGCGAGCGTCACGCCGTCCTCCACCTGCCAGAGCTGGCGGCGGCCGCGGCCTCCGTCCAAAATTAGCTTCTGGCGGCCGGGCAGGATC
Organism: uncultured Bryobacterales bacterium; assembly: GCA_964405625.1. Classification (GTDB taxonomy): domain Bacteria; phylum Acidobacteriota; class Terriglobia; order Bryobacterales; family UBA6623; genus RI-231. The sequence goes on along the minus strand of CAYOPA010000036.1, from coordinate 2,602 downwards.
TGCTCCATCGTTTCCAAGTAGAGCCGGGTCGCCGTCGCGGCGGGCGCGCGGCGGTACTCGGCCTCAAACTGCCGGAAGCGGGCCGAATCGCCCTCGGCGCGGTTGACGCGCCCAAGCTGATAGCCGTGCGCGGTTCGCAGGCGCGCCCCGGCGGCGCCGCGCGCCAGCGCTCTTTGTTCGTTGCGGTAGCCCTCGGCCTCATTGATCATGCGGCTCTTCTCTTCCAGGGCGCCCGCCACCTCGCGGAAGGCGTCCACCACCTCCACCGACGGATGAACGTCCTGCACCCGCACGAACAGGATCTCCGCGCCCGTGCTGTAGCGATCCATGCGAGCCTGAAGCTCGGCGGCGGCCTTTTCCTCCAGGCCGCGGCGATCGACGGTCAGCATCGCGTCAAGCGGCGTCTGATTGACCACGCTGTGCAAGGCCGACTCGGCCGCCACGCGGATGGTCCTGTCGGGATCGACGTGCTGGAATAGAAAATCGTCGGGCTTATCGAGGCGGTAATGGACGACGGCCGTCAGCTCAATCATATTTTGATCGCCCGACAGCATCAGCGACTCTTCCTCTTCGGGCCGAATGCGCCCGCCGCGGTGCTGCACGTTCCACTCGTAGGCGGGCGGCTCGTTGAACAGCTCGCCATTGGCGACGGTGCGGAAACCGATCTCCACGGTACGCACGCTCTTGCTCGCAATGCGGGTGAGCCTGTCCACCGGCCAGGGGAGCTTGAAGTTCAGGCCCGGCTCGCGATAGGGCGAGACTTTGCGGCCGAAACGCTCGATCACGCCGCTTTCGGCCGGACCCAGCGTGAAGCTTGCCGTGGAAAGCCACCACAGTCCGGCCAGCGCCAGCGCGGGGCGCGCCAACTGGCGGCGCCGCTCCCAGAGCCAAGCGAACCCGGCCGCCGGGTCCAGGTGGCTGAGCGCGTGAACAAAGCGTCCCCACAGCCGCCCCACGCCGGTCCAGGCCCACATTCGCGCCCAGCGAGAACGCACGCCTTTGGGACGCTCGATCCGCAGTAGGCGCACGGAATTGAGCATCACCAGGATCGACGAGACCTGATGCACCAGCGCGCCCATCGCCGGTCCCAGCGCGCCGGTCGAGGCAAAGTAGACCGAGACGGCGTTGACGACGCCAGCGAACAGAATGATGTTCTGCCAGACGACGGAGACCGTCTCACGGCTGACCTCGAAGAGCTTGGGCAGCTTCTCGACCGTGGTGTTGAGGTCGACCACGTCAGCCGCTTCGGCGGCGATGTCCGCGCCCGAGCCCGCAATCGCCACGCCCACGTCGGCTGCGGCCAGAGCGGGCGCGTCGTTGACGCCGTCGCCGATCATGGCGACCTTGCGGCCCTGAAGCTGGAGCTGCTTGATGCGGTCGAGCTTCTGCTCGGGCAGCAGCTCGGCCTCGACGTGCTCGATGCCCGCCTCGCGCGCCATGGCGTCGGCGGCCTTGCGGCGGTCGCCGGTGAGCAGCACGATGTTGGCGATGCCGAGCTCTTCCAGCGCGTGGACGGCGTCGTGTACGCCATGCCGCAGGGTGTCGCGCAGCAGGATCGCGCCGACCAATTCAGTGTCGGCCGCGACCAGCACGGCCGTGGCCCCGTTGCGGTCGGCTTCGTCCAGCAAGCTCTGCGGCACGGCGACGCCGTTGTCGCGCAGGAACGACTCGTTCCCGGCCCTAATGCGGCGGCCTTCGTACAGGCACTGGGCGCCGCGCCCTGCGACGATCTGCGCCTCCGCCCCGCCCTCGAACGCCAGCTCGCGCTCGCGCGCTTTTCGGACGATGACCCGCGCCAGCGGATGGTCCGAGCCGGCCTCGGCCGCCGCGCCCAGCCGCAGCGTCTCGTCCTCGGAGCCGCCCGGCGCCGGGAGAATTTTGAGGACGTTGAACTCGCCGGTAGTGATTGTGCCGGTCTTGTCAAAAACGACGGTATCGATCGAGGCGCCGGTCTGGAGCGTCGCGCCGCCGCGCACCAGAATGCCCCGCCGCGCCAGCCCGCCGATGCCGGCGACCATGGCGGCCGGCGTGGCCAGGATCAGCGCGCAGGGACAGGCGACAATCAGCACCGCCACGGCGCGAATCACGCCGTCCTCGGGGCTGAAGTACCAAGTCAACCCCGCAATCAGCAGAATGGCGGGCAGGAAGTATTGGGCGTAGCGGTCCGCCAGGCGCACGACCGGCGCATGGTGGTTGCCGGCCTCTTCCACCAACTTGATCAGCCGCGCCAGCGTGGACTCTTCGGCTGCATTGGTGACGCGGATCTTCAGCAGACCGTGGCCGTTGAGCGTCCCCGAGAAAACCTCGTCGCCGGGTCCTTTGTCGCGCGGCACGGACTCGCCGGTGATCGGGCTCTCGTCCACGCTGGAGTCGCCGCTCTCAATCTCGCCGTCAGCGGCGATGCGCTCGCCGGCGCGGACGAGGATGACGTCGCCGGGAATAAGGTCCTCGACGTGGACCCGCACCTCGCGGCCGTCGCGCAGCACCGTGGCGTGGCGCGGGAGCTGGTCGACAAAGCGGTGGATGGCCGCTTCGGTCCGACCGGCCGCCCAGGCCTCCAGGCCCTCGCCGACCAGCATGATGAACATCGCCTCGGCGGCGG
>CAYOPA010000035.1:0-20581 GCA_964405625.1 uncultured Bryobacterales bacterium | reverse complement strand
CGACATCAAGAACACGCGCAAGATCCACGCGGTCTACATCGACGGCAAGAAATTCCAGAAATGAGCAAGTAGGGACGGACATTCTTGTCCGTCGCAGAGAGTAGTTCGTCGCCGAGGCCTAGGTGATAGGAATCTACGAAGTAATCGACACAGTCGCTTCCAGCTCAAATTGGGAATTGGCCGTCGCTGTCTCATCCGTCTTCATAGCGTTCGGGGCCTTGGTGGTGGCTTACCTCTCTATGTTGAGCGCGAAGGCTTCTGCCGAAGCATCAAGGATATCTGCGGGGGCTGCGAAAGTTGCTAACAAAATCATCCTTTACCCGCGACGCTTCTCCATTTCACAAGCAGTGAATAAGTATGTGATCGCAGTTATGGGCTTTGATGGCGTGCCCGCTGAGAACTCAGAAATTCAATCGTTCGTTCAGAACACAGCGGAAGTCGAAAATTTGTTTGGAAGCGATCCAAAACCACAAGCAGCCGTGCGAGAGATTTTGACATGGGGCCTAGAATTCCGCAGCGTAAGAGTGAAACTGAAGCAGCGCGGATATCAGGGCGAGGAGTTGCATCGGGAAGAAGAAGCTCTGCTTCTTCAACTGAGAGAACTCCAGGCCAAGGCCGATGAGGCCTTTGCACCATATCTGCAACTCGAGTAGTTGCAGCATCAGGTCGCGGCGGCTCCGGGTGCGCCGGTCCCGGTGCCATGGACTGGATTCATTCCGCCAAATCCGTCAGCGCATCCCGTGCGGCGCTGATCGCAAAAGCAACGTCATCTTCCGTCCAGGCGTCGGATAAAAACGCCGCTTCGTACTGCGAGCACGGCAGATAAACCCCGCGCTCCAGCATCCCCCGGAAAAACTTCGCGAACTTCTCGGTGTCGCTCCGAGACGACGTCTCCCAGTCCACCACGGGTCCGGGGTTGAAGAAAAACGTCACCATCGAGCCGACGCGGTTGATCGTCATTGTCACGCCGAGCTCTTTGGCGACCGCGCCGACGCCGTCGGCCAACATCGCGGTCTTGCGCTCCAGCGAATCGTAAATCGTCGGCAGCTCTTTGAGCAGCCGCAGCGTGATCAGGCCGCCGGCCACCGCCAGCGGGTTGCCGGACAAGGTTCCCGCCTGATAAACCGGGCCCAGCGGCGAAACCTTCTCCATGATGTCCCGCCGTCCGCCGTAGGCGCCCACCGGCAGCCCGCCGCCGATGATCTTGCCCAATGTCACGAGGTCCGGCGTGACGCCGTAACGCTCCTGGGCGCCGCCGAGAGCCACGCGGAAACCAGTCATCACCTCGTCGAAGATCAGCACCGCGCCGTATTTCGCGGTGATGTCGCGGACCGCCTGCAGGTAGCCGTCCAGCGGCGGGATGCAGCCCATGTTGCCCACCACCGGCTCCATGATGACGGCGGCGATCTGGTCGCCGCGCTCGGCGAAGCGCTGCGCCAGCGCCTCGGGGTCGTTGTACGGTAGGGCGATCGTGGTCCCCGCGAAGGCAGCCGGAACGCCGGCGGAATCGGAAATCCCAAGCGTCGCCAGCCCCGAGCCGGCCTTCACCAGCAGCGAGTCCACATGGCCGTGGTAATTGCCGATGAACTTGACCATCAGGTCCCGGCCGGTAAAGCCGCGCGCCACCCGCAGTGCGCTCATGGTCGCCTCGGTGCCGGAATTGACCAGCCGCACCATCTCCACCGCCGGCACGATCTCGGCGAGCAGCTCGGCCATCTCGATCTCGCGCTCGGTCGGCGCGCCGAAGCTCGTACCGATGTCGAGCCTCGCGATCGTCGAGGAGGACCACGGGGTGGCGGTGGCCCAGAATCAGCGGCCCCCACGATCCCACTAAGTCCAGGTAGGCGTTGCCGTCCACATCGAACATCGAAGCGCCGTTGCCCCGCGCGATAAAGACAGGGTCGCCGCCGACGGACTTGAAGGCGCGAGCCGGAGAGTTGACGCCGCCGGGGATTCGTTCTTGGGCTTGGGCGAACAGGGAGCGGGAGCGGGTATGATCCATGATTTCCGACAAGATTCTAGCGCGAGATACTACTGCGAGACGGGCGGGTGGTTGGGTGGCAGCTCCTGCTGCGGCTCTGTTCCCAGCGGAGGATGGTTGGGCGGCAGTTCGGTCCCGCCCGCCGGCGGAGGCGCGACTTGTTCGCCGGAGCCGTGCCCGGCGCCACTGGCCGCGGGCGACTCGACCACCCAGCCGGACTCCTCGCGGCGGAGCTGATACTGCATGGTCATGGCGGCCTCGGATTGACCCTCCAGCGTGAACGCGACAAAAGCGGTGGCCTGCTTGCCGTCGCCCTCGACGCTCTCCACCCTCAGCCCCATCTCGCCAAAATTAAGATCGGTCCGCTTGGAGAGGTGGGCGCGGACGGCTTCCAGAGCCTCCGACGGCGTGGGCGGACCGCCGGCCGAGCACCCCAGCAGGAGCGCCGATAGCAGCGCGGGAATTAAGGCTCGTAGCATAGCGCCCTCAGTATAGAGACTCACCCGTAATCAGCTCGGCGGCAACAGCCAGGGGTAGCTGAGCGAGAGCCCATAACCCATCCAGTAGTGCAGCAACGCCACGACGCCGGCCAACAACACAGCCAGCACGCCGAGCACGATCAGCAGCTTGCCCCAGGGGAATTTGCGGCCTTCGCGCTTCATCACGATCAAATAGCTGGCTGCAATCCCGATGTAGAACAGCAGCACCATCGGCGCGGCGAAGGTCAGCATCGTCGTCACGTCCGGCGTCGGCGTAATCACGGCGGCGATGATGAAGATGATCAGAATCGCGTAGCGTCCGTTGTCGAGCAGGAAGCCCGGCGTGGTGATCCGCAACAGGGTGAAGAAAAAGATCACCACCGGCATCTGGAAGACCAGCCCCAACCCGATGTGCAGGTTGAAGAACATGTCGTAGTACGACTGCAAACTGATCATCGGCCGGACGTTCTGCTCGTAGCCCAGCCCGATCAGGAACGCCAACGCGAAACGCAGCGCCACGAAGTAACAGAAAACCCCGCCCAGGATGAATAGGGCGGCGGTGGAGAAGATGAACGGGACCGCCCAACGGCGCTCGCGCTTGTACAGCCCCGGCGAGATGAACGCCCACGCCTGGTACATCAGCCACGGCGCGGCCACGAACACGGCGGCCAGCAGCGGCAGCTTCACGTACTGCATGTAAAACTGCGTGGTCGGCTCGATCTGCGTTAACGTAAGCGGCGGATCGTAGGGCAGGTTCGCGGCGGCTCCGTTGAACGGAGCCGAAAAAGCTTGGAACAGTTGCGAGGCGAACGCCAGACAGGCCAAGTAGGCGATTAGCAGCCCCAGGAAAGTTCGAATAATGCGGCCGCGCAGCTCCTCAAGATGCTCCAGGAACGACATCCGGGCCATGCCCTCCTCGTCCTCGTCGTCGTCATCCAGGTCGGAGGTTGGAGGCAACGGCGGACCCGGCGTCTTGGCGTCGTCGGTCTTGACGACGGCCGTTTCAGTCGGCTTCGGGGTGTCGTACTCGTAGTCGTAGTCGTCGTAGGGATCGTCGTAGTAATCGGCCTTCTTCGGAGGCGCTTCTTCGGGAGCAGACTCGGGCTGCTTGGAAGCGGACTCCGGCGACGAATCCGAAGGATTGGACTCAGGGCCGTCTTCGCGGGATTCGTCGTCCCGCGGCTTGTCTTGATCAGAGCTCATGGGCTCCCAGCCTTATGCGGCGCCTTTCTCCGCTGCCGGGTCTTTGCGCGGCTCTTCCGCGGTTCCCGCTGAGGGAGGGTCGACCGCTTCCGCGATCGCTACGCCGTTGCTGGAGCTGTCATTGCTCGGGGTTTCAGCGCTCGCATTGGCGCCGTCGGTGGAGTCGCCTGGGCTGGAGGCGGGCTCGGTTGCGGAAGACGAGGTGGATGAGGCGATGGTCTTGGACGACGTTTTCTTTTCCCCGTAGGCGTCGTAATAGTCGTCTTCGTCGTCGTCGTAGTTGGTCGCCTCGGTGATGGCGGCCTTGGCTTCCTGGGCGGCCTTGCGGGCCTCATCCATGCGGGTCTCGCGCTCGATGTTGTCCATCTCGCGTTGGAACGTCCCCTTAAGCTCGGCGCTGGCGCGCCGAAACTCCGCCATGCCCTTGCCAAACGTACGGCCAAGCTCGGGCAGCTTCTTCGGGCCGAATACGATCAGCGCGAAGATGGCGATGAAGATCATCTCCTGGATTCCGATCGGCCCCATGGTTTTAGTCGCTTCCTGCTGGACGCTCTGCTTGAGCGCTGTTCCTGATGATAGCGGCGAGCCGGAAACCAGGTCAACCGACGCCGGCGGCGCGGGCGTTCTACAATCTCGCCATGACCTTCGATCGACGCGCCTTCCTCGCCGCCGCCGCCGCGCCCGCCGCCTTGCCCTTCCGGCTCTCGGCGCAAGAGTCCTTCCAGCCGCTCAACCGCTTTCCGCGCATGGTCCAGGAGTGGTTCGTGGACCGTCTGCGCCAAGCCCAGGCCGAGCGCCTGGAACGTTTGGACGCCCTGCGCACTCGCGCCGACGCCGAAGCTTACGTCGCCGACATACGCCGCCGCATCCAACAATGCTTCGGGCCGTTCCCGGCGAAAACGCCGCTCAACCCGCGCATCACCGGAACGCTGGAGCGCGACGGCTACAAAGTCGAAAAGATTCTGTTCGAAAGCCGTCCTGGGATGCTCGTCTCGGCCAACTTCTACATTCCGACCGACCGGCCCGGCCCGTTTCCCGGCGTGATCGGAACCTGCGGACACTCCGCAAACGGCAAGGCGATCGACACCTACCAGTCGTTTTGCCAAGGTTTGGCGCGGCAGGGCTACGCGGTGCTGATCATCGATCCCATCGGCCAGGGCGAGCGCGTCCAGTACGACGGCCGCGTCCGGGGGGGCGTGCGCGAGCATCTGCTGGGCGGCAATCAACAGTTCCTCATCGGTGAGTTCTTTGGCGCTTGGCGCGCCTGGGACGGCATCCGCGCCCTCGACTACCTGCTCACCCGCGAGGAGGTCGACCCCGAGCACGTCGGCGTAACCGGCAACTCCGGCGGCGGCACCGAGACCACCTGGCTGGCCGGACTCGAGCCGCGCTGGACGATGGCCGCGCCGAGCTGCTTCGTCACTGAGTTCCGCCGCAATCTCGAAAACGAGCTCCCGGCTGACACCGAGCAGTGCCCGCCCCGAGCGATCGCGCTTGGGCTCGATCATGAGGACTTCATGGCCGCGATGGCGCCCAAACCGGTGATCCTGCTCGGCAAGGAGAAGGATTACTTCGACGCCCGCGGCCTGGAAGCGGCGCTGCACCGGCTGAAGAAAATCTGGCGGCTGCTCGGCGCCGAGGAGCGGGTCTCGCTGTTCATCGGCCCCACTTATCACGGTTATTCCCAGGAGAATCGCGAGGCGATGTACGGCTGGTTCAACCGCTGGACCGGGGCCTCGACTGGTTCCGCGGAACCGGCGCTGACGCTGGAGGAGGAGGAGGACTTGCACGCCTCCCAGGGCGGCCAGGTGGTCAACGAGGGCTCCAAGCCCATGTACTCCTTTACGGCCGAGACCGCCCGGGCGCAGGTGGGCGGACGCAAGCTGACCGGCCCTCGGCTCCTGGAAGCGGTTCGCGAAACGCTCAAACTGCCCGAGCGCAAGCAACCGCCGTACGCGCGTATCCTGCGCAACATCCCCAAACGCGGCTACCCGGCCGAGCACTTCACGCAGTACGTGCTGGAAACCGAGCCCGGCGCCCATGTCGTGCTGACGCGGCTGTCGGACGAGACGCTGATTTCGCGCCCGTCGCAGGACGGCCGCCCTGCAGTGCTCTACGTCTCGCACCACTCAGCCGACCAGGAGCTGCGCGAGGAGCCGCTGGTGCGCGAGCTGATCGACGACAATCCCGACGCCGTCTTCTACGCGCTCGACGTGCGCGGCGTGGGCGATTCGCGGCCCAACACCGCCGGCTACGACAGCTTCCTGGAACCCTACGGCGCGGATTACTTCTACGCCATCCATTCGCTGATGCTCGACGAGCCCTATGTGGGCCGCAAGACCCACGACGTGCTGGCGACGCTGGACTGGCTGGCGCGCTACGCCCACTTTGATGTGCGTTTGGCCGCGCTGGGCTGGGGAACATTCCCGGCGCTGTTTGCGGCGCAATTTGCCGACTCGGTCAGTTCAGTGACGCTAAAAGGCGGGCTGGAGGCTTACCTGGCGGTGTGCGAGTCGGCGATGTATGACTGGCCGCTGTCATGCTTCGTGCCGGACGTGCTGCGGCGGTATGACCTACCCGACCTGCGCGCGGCGCTGGGCAAGAAGCTGCGAGTGATCGACCAGAAAGGGGCGGTGCTGTTGCGCAGGCGCCCACGCCTGCCGACTCGACCCCCAGGTCGAGGCCCTTGCCTGTGATCGAAGGAAAGTCGGCTGGAATGCCGATCCTGCGGGCTTCTCCAAAGCCCGCGCCATTACGTCTCGCTCACCAAATCCTCGATTGACATGCGATACACCGCCGGAGAGCCCTCGCGGTCGCTCGAAAAATAGATCCACTGGCTATTGCGCGACAGGATCGGCCCCGGCGAGCCCGCTTCCGGGTCCATCCGATCCGTCCCCGCCACCGGATACGCCTTGCCGGACCAGCCGTGCTCGCACAGCGTGATTTCCCGCTGGAGGCGGGGGAACAGCACGTAGATGTTCGGCCCCGACGGCCGACGGCTCGCCCCCACGATGGCGCTCGCATCGCGGTTCACTTGGAACCACCCGAACGCCGAGCACGGCGACACCGTCGTCTCGGCGCCATCCAAGCCGATGGTGCGCACGGTGGCCCTGCGAAAGCTGTCGTCGGGAAAGTGCACAAACCAGATGCGAGAGCCGTCCGCACTCCACTGCTCCGAGCCGATCTGCTCCGCGCCGATGCGCTCCCGCAGGCTGCGCGCCGAGCCGCCGTCGGCGGAGACGAGCTGCATCCGCCCGGCGACCTCGCCCCACGGCCCTTCGTGGGCGTAGAGAATCTCTCGGCCGTTGGGGCGGAAACGCGGCGTCGACAGCCAGTCGTCCTCCTCCGCCAGCGTGGTCGCGGCGCCGCCGGCCGTCGGCGCCAGTTGCAGGCGGCAGCGCGGATGGCGGGCGAACTGCTCGGCCGGGTCGGCGCGCTCATCGCCCTCGCGCATCTCAATCCAGGCCACCGCGGCGCCGTCCTCCGATACCGTCATGGCGCCGGTTGCGCGCCACCCGGACGGGGCCTCCTGTAGCGGCTTGCCGTCGCGCAGCAGCACGTTGCCTTCGATGTAGTAGAGGCTGCGTCCGCGGCCGTCGAGCGTCACCGAGTCGGCCAGCAGGCCGGGACCGTCGCTGATCTGGGTCAGGCGCTCCCGTCTCAGGTCGTAGGCGTGGATGTTCAGGGCGCCATCGACTTCACCGACCAGATAAAGCAGATTGCTGCGATCGTCCAGAAAGCGCTCGGAGCGATGCGGCAGGCGCAGCAGGTGGGCGGGATCGGTCAGCCGCTCCATCTTGCGGCCGGTGAGCGGATCGTCAATCTCGACCGCGGGAGAATCCACGCGGGTTCCCTTGCCGACGGCGCCCAGCCGGCCCGCCGCGGCGAGGCCGCCAAGCAGGAGCCGGCGGCGCGAAAACGCGCGTTTCTCCACGGTCTCATCGTATCAATCCGCGAAGGGTCGCTAGAATAGGGACCTTCAATGCAAAAAGCGGACGGAATGAACTACGCGCCGACCGGCGGAGCCAAGCCGGTTGTAGACAAGGGCGCCTTTCCGGTGGCTGCGGTCGGCCTGGACCACGGCCACATCTACGGCATGTGCAACGGCTTGACAGCGGCCGGGGCGACGATTCAGTCGGTCTGGGATCCCGACCCGGAGCGCGTCAAGAAATTCATCGAGACCTACCCGGAGGCCAAACCGGCGCGCTCCAAGCAGGAGGTTCTTGACGACCCAGCGATCAAGCTGGTCGCCTCCGCCGCCATCCCCTCCCAGCGGTGCGGCCTGGGCTGCGAAGTCCTCGGCCACGGCAAGGATTACTTCGTCGACAAGGCCCCGATGACGACGCTGGAGCAGCTCGCCCAAGCCCGCGCCAAGGTCGCAGTCACGGGCCGGAAATTCGCCGTCTACTACTCCGAGCGGCTGCACACCGAGTGCTCCATTTACGCCGGCAACCTGATCGCCGAAGGGGCCATCGGTCGCGTTTTACAGGTCATCGGCCTGGGACCGCACCGGCTCAACGCCGCGTCGCGTCCGGCTTGGTTTTTCGAGCGCGAAAAGTACGGCGGCATCCTCATCGACATCGGCAGCCATCAGATTGAGCAGTTCCTCTTCTTCGCCGGGGCCAAGGACGCCACGGTCGCAAGCGCGCGCACGGCCAACTACAATCACAAGCAGTATCCCGAGCTCGAAGATTTTGGCGACGCCACGCTGACGGCGGACAACGGCGCCACCAACTACTTCCGCGTGGACTGGTTCACGCCGGACGGCCTGGGCGCCTGGGGCGACGGCCGTTGCTTCATCCTCGGCACGGAAGGCTACATCGAGATGCGCAAGTACCTCGACATCGGCCGCGATTCCGAATCCGACCAGCTCTACTTGGTGAACGGGCGCGAAGAGAAGCGCATCCCCACGCGCAACACCGTGGGTTTTCCATTTTTTGGCGAGCTGATTCTGGATTGCCTGGAGCGCACCGAGCGCGCCATGACGCAGGAGCACACGTTCAAAGCGGCCGAGCTGTGCTTGATCGCGCAGCAACAAGCCGTCAAGGTGGAATAGATGACCTTGCAGGGAGTCACTTATCAGGGACCGCGGCTGAAGTCTCCCGCGCCGCTGGAAGGGCTGCCGGACGCGCTGTTTGAGATCCTGTGGCAGGTGAACGGCTTTGTGGCGTACGCCGGGGGCCTGCATGTGCGCGGGATGGTCGAGGAGCCGGACTGGCACTCGTTGGACCACTACCGCTCCGGGGAGATGGCGCTGCACCAGCTCTTTCGGGGGATCACCGAGCGCGATATCCCGTTCGGCCAGGATTTCCTGGGCAATCAGTTCGTGCTGCGCGAGGACGAAGTCTGGAAGCTGCGGGCCGACACTGGTCAGATCCGGTCCCTGGGCGTCGATTTGCCGCACTTTCTCGACGAGGCCCGCAAGGACCCGGTCGAGTACCTGGGGCTCCACCTGCTCGCCCGCTTTTCCGAGCAGATCGGGATGCTGGAGCCGGGCCAGCTCGTTCACACGATCCCGCCGCTGTGCATGACGCGCGAGCAAAACAAGCTGGCGCTAAAGGCGGCGCCGGCGGCCAACACCATTTCATTTCTGGCGAACCTCGCCCGTCAGATCGAAAACGTCCCCGAAGGCGCGGAAGTCAATCTGAAGCTGTTTATTCCGGAAACGGGGTCCGAGACGATCCAATGACGACACACGCAACACGACGCGATTTCTTGAAAACCTCAGCCGCCGCGGCAGTCGGAGCGGCAGGCCTCGGCGCCTGCGCCGGCGGCGCCGGTAAGCCCAACATCCTGTGGATCATCGCCGAGGATTTCTCGCAGGACCTGGGCTGCTACGGCGAGCCGGTCGTGCATACGCCGCGCATTGACGCCCTGGCGGCCCAAGGCGTTCGCTACGACCACGCCTGTGTGACGGCGCCGATCTGCTCCATCGCGCGCTCGGCGCTGATGACCGGCATGTACCAGACCTCAATCGGCGCGCACCACCACCGCAGCCATCGCGACGACGACTACAAGCTGCCCGAGGGCGTGCGGCCGTTCACCGCGTTGCTGCGCGAGGCCGGCTATCACACCTCGAATCTGAAGGATACGCCGGTGGGCGGACGCGGCAAGACCGACTTCAACTTCACCCTGGACGAGCCGGCTTTCGACGGCGCCGACTGGATTGAACGCAAGGAAGGCCAGCCCTTCTACGCCCAAATCAACTTCCAAGAGACGCACCGCGCCTTCTCGCACGATCCCGACCGGCCGATCGACCCCGCCAAGGTTGTGCTCCCCTCGAACTATCCCGATCACCCGGCCGCACGGCTGGACTGGGCGATGTATCTGGAGACGACGCAGATATTGGATCGCAAGGTCGGCGCCGTGCTCGATCGGCTGGAGGAGCAGGGCCTCGCCGAGGACACGATCGTCATCTTCTTTGGCGACCACGGCCGCCCGATGCCGCGCTGCAAGCAGTTTCTCTATGACGGCGGCGTGCTAATTCCGTTGATTGTCCGCATCCCCGAAAAGTACCGCCCGGCCGACTGGCAGCCCGGCTCCGGCAGCGACCAGCTTGTCAGCCACATCGACCTCACCGCCACGACGCTGGCCTACGCCGGAGTGCCGCGCCCGGCCAACATGGAGGCGCGCGTCTTCTTCGGCCCCGAGCAGGACCCGCCGCGCGAGAAGCTCTACTTCGCCCGCGACCGCGCCGACGAGACCGTCGACCACATCCGCGGCGTCCGCACGCGGGAATTCAAGTACATCCGCAACTTCATGCCCGAGCGGCCCTACGTCCAACCGAACAATTACAAGGACACCTCCTACCCGATGCTGCAAGTGCAGCGGCAGCTCCACGCCGAGGGCAAGCTGACGCCTGAGCAGGCGCTGTTCATGTCCGAGCGGCGGCCGACCGAAGAGCTCTACGACCTGCGCGAAGACCCGGACGAGGTGCGCAACCTGGCGGGCTCGCCCGACCACGCCGCCACGCTGGAAGAGATGCGCGCCGCGCTGGACAACTGGATCGAGGAGACCGGCGACCACGGCCAGACGCCCGAGGGTCCGCTGCCGGCCTCCTACGACGTGCGCTCCAACGCCGGCGGCTGGTCCACCGTCCACGGCGTGCTGACCAACAAGCAAGGGAAACTGCACGCCGATTGGCGCAACGAAACGGCGAACATCCTGCAGCGGCCTTGGATCGCCGAAAAGGGGCCGATGCAGTTCCGCTTCCGGGCTCGGCACGACAAGACCCACCCGGTGGCGTTCACCTGGGGCGAGGTCGACAACGTGCGCGGCGCCGGGAACCGGATCGAGCTGGAGGCGCCGAAAGAGGGTTCCTGGTATGAACAACGGGTTCGGTTCGAGCCGTCCCAGTGGCTGGCGATCGTCAATCTCGAATTCGGCCCCGGCCCGGGCGTGTTTGAGCTCGAGTGGGCGCGGCTGGAAACGGCCGACGGCAAGCTGATCAAGGAATTCAAGCTCGCCTGATTCGATCCTTGTAAAATAGAGGCGAAACACATCGCCGTAGGCGCCCGGCGGAGGCGTATCCGCCGGGCCACGATCGGTTCCTTACTCGAGAGCTTCACGGGAGGATTTCGAATGAAGAGCTTTTCGCGGGCCGCATGGCCGGCAGCCGCGCTGACGCTGACGCTGGTCTTGCCGGCGCTTTCCCACGGCCAAAAACTATTCCCCGACCCCGCCCTGGAGGCGGCGGTGCGCCAGTCAGTCTTCGCCAAGCGCGATAACAACGAGCCGCTGGTCCCCGACGACGTGAAGGACCTCTCGCAAGTGGTCGCGAGGGCAAAGGGCGTCAAGGACTTGACCGGTCTGGAGCACTGCAAGCGTTTGATGTTGCTGGACTTAGCGAACAACGAAATAAGTGACATCAGCCCCGTGGCCGAGCTCAAGCTGCTGCAAAGCTTGACCCTAACCAACAACCAGATTGAGGACATCAGCCCGCTGGCCGGGCTCCAGCGCTTGCAGTACGCCGAGCTGTCGGGCAATCGCATCAGCGACGTTTCGCCGCTGAAGGGCATTGAGGCCATGCGGTCGCTGTATCTTGCGGGCAACCGGATCAGCGATATCTCCGCGCTGACGGGTATGCCCAACATGACCTCGTTGTACCTGGACAACAACCAGATCAGCAGCATCGAGGCGGTGAACGGCATGAAGCGGTTGGCCACTTTGAGCGCGGCTCACAACAAGATCTCCGACGTGTCGCCGCTGGACGGGCTGACCTCATTGCACCGGCTGGAGCTGTCGCACAACCAGATCAGCGACATCACGCCGCTGGCGAAGATGGCGGCCGAAGACGCAGCCGGACAGCAGCGTTTTGCACCGTTCTGGACGGTGAGCTTGGCGGGCAATCCGCTGTCGGAGGCGTCGAAGTCGCAGCATCTGACCGAGCTGTCCAAGCACTCCACGCGGATTTCGGCCAAGTAAGCCGACGCGCAGGCTAGTGGGCCCGTGGCGAACCGCATCCCGTTCGTGGAGATCCCTCTGAATTGCCACGAGCGCGTGGGCGAGTCGTCGGTGACGGGGGATTTCTGGAAGACCTGGAAGCTGGGCTGGCGGATGATTCTTTTGGTTTGGGAGTACCGGCTGGGGATGCGGGCGCGGACGCGGTCGGTTTACGTAGATGACGTCGCGTCGTCGTTGCGCCGGTTGTCGGGAGCGTTGGAGCGTCAGCGGGGCGCGGAAGCGGTGAAGCCGGAACACGAATGTCCGCCCCACTTAAGACGGCCGGCCTTGGGCGTCGATCGCAGCAGCAACGAGCCGTCGATGCGGTAGCCGTCGGCCGCCAACGCCTCGAATATCCGCGTATAGGGCATGTCCCCCGCGCCGACAGGCGTATACTTGAAGCGCTCAACCCCCTTGATGCAAAAGGCGACGAATTGTCGATGGACATCGAGTCCGATATAGCGCACGTGGTCCTCCTGGGTCGGGTCTTCGAGTCGGCCTGCTGCCTGCGCGCCGGGCTCGCCTTTTTATACCGTTAGGAGGACCGCTGTCGCTTAACGCCTCTATATCGAAACAGGAATGTCCGGCGCTACTGAAGCTTCCGCGCTGCACTAGAATCAGACCTGATGCGACTGCTGCGCCTGTTCGCCGTCTGCGCCGCGCTGTGCTGCACAGCTTCGGCGGCGCGGATCGAAGGGCGTCTCTGGGACGTCACTGGTCCGGATCGGGCGCCCGTCGCCAACGCCCGCGTCGTCATCCTCGCGCGTCCCCAATCGAGCCTGCTGGGCGTCACACGCAGCGACGCCGAGGGCCGCTTTGCCCTGGACATCGATTCCCCCGGGGAAGTCCGTTTGGAGTTTTCCCGCAACGGCTTTGTGCCCGCCTCCGGCGACTCCTACCGCAATGCCGATTGCACCGCGGGGTGCGAGCCGTTTGAGCTCGAAATGGTGCGCGCCGGAGTGATCACGGGCGAAATCACGGACGACCTAGGCGAGCCGGTCGTAAAAGCGAGGGTGGCGTTGCAATGCAGCGGCGCCGGCAGTCACGGCGGAATGACCACGACTGACGACCGCGGCGCCTACCGCTTGGCCATGCTGCGGCCCAACCCTTCGTGCAAACTGCTGATCCTGCAACAACGCTTCGGACTACAAGTGGTCGAGCTCGAGTCCGATCCGGTCGAAGTGGAGGTGACGGCGGGCATGCGCCGCTCCGTCCCGATTGCCCTGCGCGCGGCGGCGTCGGGCTCGCTGAAGGTCACGGGAATCGTGCAAGGGATCCCGCCGGCCGGCGAGGGGCAGCGGCGGGCGCTGATGGCCCATCGCGCTGACGGCCGCCCGCCCGGCGTCATGCAGCTCACTAACCTGCTGCCTGACGGATCATTTGAGCTCCGCGGCCTCCTCCCCGGCACATACCGTTTCACCGCGCAATCGTTCGGAGGTTCCGGGCGCGGCGAGCACTTCTCCCTCGGCCGCCACGAGATCCTGTCGTCGCTCGACGGGCTGACACTGACGCCGAGAGAGCCGTGGCGCGTGGCCGGGCGCGTGGAATTCGATGGCGGATCGCAAACTACGCCGGTCAACATCTCCCTTCGGACTGACGACATAACTTCGATGATCGGTATCCAGGCGCACCCGCCTGACTTTCAGATTCAGGCGCACCGCCCCGACGCCGAGCCCGGCCTCTACCGCGCCGACCTCTACCGCGGCGAGTTGTTCATCACCGAAATCGAGGCCGGGGGCGAGGTTTTTCCGCCTGACGCCGTCCGCTTGGACGAGGCGTCCGTGCAATCCCTCGTC
Source organism: uncultured Bryobacterales bacterium (assembly GCA_964405625.1). GTDB lineage: Bacteria > Acidobacteriota > Terriglobia > Bryobacterales > UBA6623 > RI-231. The sequence continues at coordinate 6,680 of CAYOPA010000035.1, read as the reverse complement.
ATCCGGCTGAGCGCGGATTTCGCCGTCATCAGCGGTCGCATCAAGGCCGACCCCACGGGAACGGCGGCGCCGCACTACCTGGCCGCGCTGCGACCGGTGGGAGCCGCGGCCCTTCCGCACTTGGTCCGCACCGTCCAAGCCGACCAGCAGGGCCGTTTTCGTTTTGAAAAGATCCCGCCCGGCGAGTATCACATTGCAGCCTGGGCCGGAGCGGGCGCGGCCGACGCCCATGTGGAGGCGCTGTGGACAGCCGCCCGAGAAGCCGTGCGGGTGTTCCCGGTGGAAGCGGGCGCGGAGATCGAGATCGAGCTGACGGCGGCGCCGGTCGGGGGCGCCCGGTGAGGACGCGCCTGCTGTTCCTCGCCTGTCTGGCTGCGGCGGTCAGCCCGGCGGCGGAGCTGCGCGGCCGCGTGTTGGACGTCCAGGACGGCCGGTCCTTGCCCGGCGCGTCCATCCAACTTAACCCGGAAAAGAGCGTCGGCGAGTCCTACAAGGCGCGAAGCGGCGCCGATGGGACCTTCTCGATCGCCGACCTGGAGCCCGGCGTCTACCGCGCGGTCTCCGCCAAGCCGGGCTATGAAGGAAGCTCGGCGCAGATTGAGACGGTGACGATTACCGCGGCCAACGAGCGCAAGTCGCTGACCGTGCGGATGCGTCGCTCCGGCGTAATCGCGGGGCGAGTGCTCGACGCCTGGGGCGATCCGGCGCCCCAGGTCAACGTGCGGCTGCTGCATTGGCGTTCCGCCGGCGGCGTGCGGCACTTGCAGCCGGTCCAGATCAAGCAGGCCGACGACCTGGGCGGGTATAGGTTCTTCGACCTGATGCCGGGCCGCTACTTCGTGCTCGCCACGCCTCGGCCTACGGCCGCCGGGGCGGGCGACGCCCTCTTTGAAGAGGAGCCGCGCTACTGGCCCGGCGTGGCCAGCCCGGCCGAGGCGTCGGCGATCGCATTGGACTGGGGCTCGAGCTTTGAACAGGCCGACATCGAGCTGACCGCGGCGCAAGACACCCTCCTGATGGGCTCCGTCGCTTTGGCTAATGGCTCGCCGTGCGCGCAATGCCGAGTCTCCCTGGAATCGTCCGAAACCGGGTTCCATACGAGCGTGCAGCCGAACGAGACAGGCGGATTTCGGCTTCTGGGCCTTCCGCCTGGACCCTACCGCGCCCTGGTTCACACCTACGGCGATGGCGTCGCATACGAGGAATTTGTCCAACCGCGCGACCGGCCGGGAGAGGTCCTGGTCCGAGTGTCGGAGGGCACTGCCATCCGGGGGAAAACGTTGCGCGAGAAACCGTCCGACGACGTCAAGCAAGCAGGACGCGGCGCCGCCGTTATGCTGAGCAGGGTTCCCCCGCTGATCGGCGAGCGCTACGAATCTCCGATCCGCACCGACCCGGACGAGGAATTTGAAATCAAGCCCGTGCCGCCGGGCGAGTACGCCGTAACGGCTCTTGTAGCGCCCGAGGACGGTTATGCTGCCGAGATACTGGCTGACGGAGCGCCGCTCGACGGCTGGCGCCTGAGGGTCGATCCCGGCCGCGCGGAGATCGGGCTTGTGGTGCGGGTGGCGACTGACGGCGGACGGATCAGCGGCTCAGCGGCCAAGCCCGAAGAACTTGCCGATCGCGACGTGATGGTGGTCCTGCTGCCCGCTGATTTTGGCGGGCGCCAGGGCGTTGAGCGCTACTCCGGGCTCCGGAGCCCGGATGGCGGCTTTGAGATCAAGGGCGCTCCGCCGGGAGTCCACGGGCTTGGCGTCGTGCGGCGGATGCCGGAGCACGACTGGAGCGACCCCGACCTGCGCGCGCGGTTCCTCGCCAAGGCAAAGACGGTCAGGGTCAGCCCGCGATCCAGTCAGCAAATCGAAGCGCCGTTCGTGGAGCTGGTGCGGTAGGAACTTGGGCCGCCTACGGTAGTGGCAGTGGTGTCACGTCCCCATCAGTCATTCCGAAAACCCACTTCGCCGCTTCCAGCCACATCTTCTGGATGTCCTCCCGGTCCCAAACCTCCGGCCTGTGCCCCAGCACCGACGTGAACACCCGCCCTTTGCCCCAGTGCCGCACCCAGGTCAAGGCGAAGTCGCCGTCGGTCCGCTCCACGTTCTTCTTGGTCATGTCGACGGATGCCGTGTCCAACCGCATCAACACGCGCACGCTGTCGCGGGAGTAGCGGTTGAGCTGGTAGATCTCGTCGGCGATCTCGAAGCTCTCGGGAAAATGCCGCGTCGCCGGGAACTTGCGGTCGTCCACCAGCACGCGCACTTCCTGGTTCCAGGGGTGGTGGTTGAACGCGCCGCCGACCATCTCCACGTATTCGGGCCAGGAATCGCGGAAGGAATCCGTGCCGCTGTGGGTCGCCAGCACGCCTTTGCCGTCCTTTTGGACGAAGGCCATCAGATCGGCTTTCTGGTCGTCGCTCAACGGCAGGTCGCCTTGACCATAAAACATGATGGCGTCGAACCAATCGAGGTTCTTTTTATTGCCCTTGAGAGGCTTTTTGGTGATGGGCTCGAGGTCCGTGTGGAAGCGCACCTCAAACAGGCCCGAGTCGCGGCCGATCTTCTCCATGGTGAACATCGCCGCTGAGACGGCGTCGTGCGCGAATCCGTCGGCGGCGCCGATAAAGAGGATGCGTTTTTTTTGCGGCGCGTCCTGAGCGGCGGCGGAGACGGCCAACCCAAAAACGAGCAGCAGCGGCAGGGCTTTGCGGAGCATCGACGATAAACCTCGAATCCCCCGGTATCATCGCACGGCTCGCCGGGAGCGGCAACGCCTGGCCTGCCTGCTAAAATCCCAAGCAGAGGAATCAATCGTCCATGCCGATTTTCGAGTATCAATGCGACACGTGCAGCGACCGGTTTGAGGAGCTGGTTTTGTCCAGCCAAGCGGCCGAGGTGCATTGCCCCAAGTGCGAAAGCGAGGCGGTGCACAAGGTTTACTCGACCTTCGCGGCCCAGTCCAAGGACGGCGCGATGGACTGCGCCGGAGGGTTCTGCGAGCCGGCCGGCGGGCCGGGCATGTGCGGCGCCGGCGGCTGCTCGATGAACTGAAGTCGTCCGGTCCGCGTCCGGTTCACGTCGCCGCCAGGTAGTCCATCCGCCCGCCGTCGGCCAGTACAAACTGGCCCGTCATGAACCCGGCGGCATCCGAGCACAAAAAGGCCACGACCCCGGCGATATCTTCCGGCTCGCCCACCCGGCACAGCATCGACATCGCGGCGATCTTCTCCATTACCGCCTCACGCTCGGCCACGTCCTTGGTCGCCAGCGTCATGTCGGTCTTGGTAAAGCCCGGCAGCACCGCGTTGACGGTAATTCCGTGCGGCCCCAGCTCCAGGGCGAAGCGCTTGGTCAGCGAAAGCACGGCGCCCTTGGTGGCGGCGTACATGGTGGTCCCGGGCATGGAGGTTCCGATCGCCGCGTTGGACGACAAATTGACGATGCGGCCCCAGCCGCGCTCCATCATTCCCGGCGCCGCGGCGGCTGCGCAATGCACGGTTCCCTTGACATTGACGGCCCACATTTGATCGAATTCGGATTCCCGATAGTCCAGCAGTTGGCTGGAGTGCAGCACGCCGGCGTTGTTGACCAGAATGTCAATGGGGCCTAACTCTTGTTGGACATGTGCGACCATAGCAAGCGTCTGGGGTTTGTTCGCTACGTCCGCCGCCACTGAGACAGCCTTACCGCCCGCGGCCCGGATTGCGGCGACTGTTTCTTCGGCCGCGTCGGCTTGTGCGCGATAGCTCACTGCAACGGCGCAGCCCTGCCGGGCCAGCTCAAGAGCAATGGCGCGGCCGATGCCGCGGGAGCCTCCGGTCACAAGCGCGGTTCGCCTGGGTGTAGCATTCAGGGTAGAGGGTTGGATAGGGGCCATCGTGTTTCCGCTTCAGCCGCCCATGGTAACCGGCGACGCTACTGGCCCGCTGGGCGGCGATTGTAGGATGGTCGATGAGACAGCTTGAGGGCAAGAAACACTATGGGGACTCGATCAATGTTGGCTGAGCCGACCAAGCCGGATTCGTCCGCTGGGCGAGGGTCGCTGCGTCCGACCAAAGTCGCCTACTTCAGCATGGAGGTCGCTTTGTCGCCCTCCGTTCCCACCTACAGCGGCGGGCTGGGCGTGCTGGCCGGAGACACCTTGCGCTCCGCCGCCGACCTGGGCGTGCCGATGGTCGGCGTCACCCTGCTCTACCGGAAGGGCTACTTCCAGCAGTCGCTCGATGCGAACGGTTTCCAGACCGAGCAGCCGGTGCAGTGGAAGCCCGACGAGCAGCTCGAGTCGCTCGAACCGATTGCGACGGTCACCATCGAGGGCCGTCCGGTCAACATCCGCTGCTGGCGCTACGACATTGTCGGCGTGGGCGGGCACATCGTGCCGGTCTACCTGCTCGACGCCGGCGTCAAGACGAACTCGGACTTCGACCAAACCCTCACCGATCACCTCTACGGAGGCGATGAGCACTACCGCCTGTGCCAAGAGCTGATCCTCGGCGTCGGCGGCGTGGAGATGCTCTCCAAGCTCGGCCACCTCGACATTGATACCTATCACATGAACGAGGGCCACTCGGCGCTGCTGGCGCTGCGGCTGGTCGAACGCCGGTTGGCCAAGCAGGAAAACCGTTTCCCGTCCACCGAAGACATCGCCGCCATCCGCGGCCACTGCGTCTTCACCACCCACACGCCGGTGCCCGCGGGACACGACGAATTTTCCGGCAATATGGTGCGGCACGTGCTGGGGATGAACCGGGCGACGCTGCTGTTTTCGACCGGCTTCACTGGCCATGACCGGTTGAACATGACGCACCTGGCGCTGCATCACTCCAACTATGTCAACGGCGTGGCGATGAAGCACGGCGAGGTGTCGCGGGCGATGTTCCCGAACTACCGCGTCAAGGCGCTGACCAACGGCGTCCACGCGGCGACCTGGACCGCGCCGAGCATCCAGGAGCTATTTGACCGCGAGATCCCCGAATGGCGCCACGACAACATCTACCTGCGTTACGCCATCAACATCCCGCTCAAGGAGATCCAGGCCGCGCACCGGGAAGCGAAGGTGGCGCTGCTCAACGCCATCAAGAACGAAACGGGCGCTAGCCTCGATCCTGACGTGTTTACGGTCGGGTTCGCCCGGCGGGCCACCGGCTACAAGCGGGCTCCGCTGTTCATGAGCGATCCCAAGCGCCTGCGGCGGATCGTCGAGAAGTCCGGCGCGCTGCAAGTGGTCTACGGCGGCAAGGCGCACCCGCGCGATGAGGGCGGCAAGGCCAACATTCGCGAGATTTTCGAAGCCGCCGGCGAGCTGCGCGACGCCGTCAAAGTGGTCTACGTGCCCAACTACGACTGGCGCTGGGGCCAGTTGATCACCGGCGGCGTGGACCTGTGGCTGAATACGCCGATCGTCACTCGCGAAGCCTCCGGCACCAGCGGCATGAAGTGCGCCCTCAACGGCATCCCGTCGCTGAGCACGCTGGACGGCTGGTGGATCGAGGGCCACATGGAAGGGTTGACGGGCTGGTCGATCGACGCCGTCAACGGGCATGAGGCCGAAGAGGTCGCCTCGCTTTACGACAAGCTGGAAGACGTGATCCTGCCGTTGTACTACAACAATCCCGAGGGCTTCGCGGAGGTGATGCGTTCGGCAATCGCGCTCAACGGGTCGTTCTTCAACACCCAGCGGATGTTGTTGCAGTACATCTTCAACGCCTACGCGACGACGGCGCGAGCTTAGAGTGACCGCCCGGGGCGGGGCGCCGGTTTCGCGGCCCCCGTCGGCCGCGGAGAGGACGCAGTGAGCTGGTGGCTCGTTGTAGCGCTGGCCGTGATCGCGCTGGCGTTGACAGCGGCGGTGGCGGTCTGGGCGGCGACCGCCTTCTGGGTGCATATCGTCTCCAACCGCTGGAACGCGATGTGCGCCGAGGAGGAGCCGCCCCGCTCACTGCCAGTGCAGCACCCGACGGCCCTGGCCGTCGAGCAGCTCGCCGGTCGCCAACATCACGGCGTCATAGATCACGCCCACGGCAAAAACGCCCAAGGTGGCCAGCCAGAGGAACCCGGTCCCCGGCCGTCCGATGTAGAAGCGGTGAACGCCCAGAAACCCCAGCAGGATGCACAGCAGTAGCGCCGTTAGCCGGTTCTTGTCCGAGGCCGGCCCCAGGTTGCGAGGCGACGCGGGCGGCGCGGACAATCCCGGCGGCGCGACCTCCGGGTTCTCGGCGTCCCAACCGCACTCGGAGCAGTAGCGCTGGGCGGGCGCCATCGTCGCGCCGCACTGCGGGCAGTAGAGGACTTCGGGCTCGGGCTCGCCGGCGGTAATCTCCCGTGGGGAGATCGGATCGGATGGGGTGTGCGGTTCGGACATCGCACCCGAGGATACGCCGAAAGCGGACGCAAAGTTCCGCACAATCGAGCCGCGAATGGAGAATGGAGGTGGTCCCGGGGGGTGGAATCGAACCACCGACCTAGGGATTATGAGACCCTCGCTCTAACCCCTGAGCTACCCCGGGACGAAACACAGGGCCGCGATTCTGGTAGGAATCGCAGCCCGACTTTCAGGATAACGCAAGCAGGCCGCGCGGCGCCAACCGGGGTGGTGTGGGCACCGCGTTGGCCGAACCGACGTTTTCGGGCTCCGTCCCGCATTGGCTCCGCATTGGCTCCGCATTGGCTCCGCATTGGCTG
>CAYOPA010000034.1:7866-20730 GCA_964405625.1 uncultured Bryobacterales bacterium | reverse complement strand
GTGCGGAGAGCGGCAAGGCCCCCCACGCCAAGGCTAGTGCAAGCCCCAGCGCTCGTGCTGTTTGCATCAAAATTGGATACCCCCAAACTACACGGTTGAGTTAACACGGAAGGGCGCGCCACGCCCCTGTTGCATGGCGCGATTCCGCTGAGTATAAGCATCATTTATAACGACAGGTCGAGTGAATCCCCTGGATTCCCGTATATGGCACACGAATTGAAGGGGTGAATCAACCCCGATAAGCGATGCGAACGGCCGGGATCGTTACCTGTTGGAGCCGCTCTCGACCTGCACGCGGGGTGACGCCGAACACCGGATAAGCTCAGTCGACGATGCCTTTACGCATCGCAAACCGCACCAACTCGCCGATTGAGTGGAGGTTGAGCTTTGCCATCACGCGGCCGCGGTGATCGTCCACCGTGTAGACGCTGATGCCCAGTTGCTGGGCGATCATCTTGTTGGTCAGCCCTTCCGCGAGCAGTTGCATGACTTCGCGCTCGCGGCTGCGCCCTGACGCCGCAGCGGGTCGGCGGGGCCGGGTCGATGCTGTCGGGTCGAGCATCGCAACTCCTAGGGTGATATACTCAGGGCGGCCAAAAGCCGTACCAACGTTTTTTGTCGATTGTCCGTGCGGTTAGCGCTCACCGTCGGGCGATACTCAGCCGAGCCTAGGAGGAAGTGTGGCCGATCTCTGGGTCCTGCGGGTGATCCTTGTCGCGATCTCAGCCGGACTGGCGGCGCAGTTACAGTTGTTCAGTCTGCATCCCGCAATGTCGGGAGCGATCGGGGCTGCCATCGGCGGGGTGTTGATCCTGACGGAACGGCGACTTCGGGAAGCCAGCCTCGGCCGCCTACTGGGGGCCGCCGTGGGCGCGGTGGCGGGCATCGTCTGCGCGTTTCTGATTGCTTCCATCGTGAGGGCGTCGATGGGCCCGGAAGCGGCCGCCGCTTTCCAGATGATCGGACTAATCGGGCTCACCTATATCGGCGTCAGCGTTGGCGCCGCCAAGGGAGATTTGCTCAACCTTGGCGCCTTGAACATGTTCAAAGCGGAGGGCGTGCCCACCGGATACCGGAAGATCCTCGATACCAGCGTGATCATTGACGGCCGCATCGCCGACGTGGCCGAAGCCGGCTTCATGGACGGCACGCTGGTCATTCCGCAGTTTGTGCTCTGGGAGCTCCAGACCGTCGCCGATTCAGCCGACGGCATGAAGCGCAATCGCGGTCGGCGCGGGCTGGATGTCCTGCAAAAAATCCAAAAAATGAAGAATCTCGACATCCAGATCGTCGAGAATGACTACCCCAAGCTCAAGGAGGTTGACCAGAAGCTGGTTGAGCTCGCGAAGGAGATCGACGCCCGGATCGTGACCAACGACTTCAACCTCAACAAGCTGGCCGAGCTCCAGGGCGTCAAGGTGCTCAACATCAATGAGTTGGCCAATTCCCTCAAGCCGGTTGTGCTGCCCGGAGAGGTGATGCAGGTGTTCATCCTCAAGGAAGGAAAGGAATACAACCAGGGCGTCGCCTACCTCGATGACGGGACGATGGTGGTGGTGGATAACGCTCGCGAGAAGATCTCGAATACGATTGAGATAGTCGTGACGAGCGTGTTGCAGACGACGGCCGGAAAAATGATCTTCGGGCGATACGAGCTGGACGGGGCCGCTGCGTCCGCTCCGCCGCAAAGCTCTGGAGCGGGCCCAGGTAGGCCCCGCTCGCACCGCAGCTCGGGCCAGACTCGCGCCTACGCGGCCCCGCGCGCGGGCGACGCCGCGGGTCACTCGAGCTGACAGCCAAATGCAAGCCGTAGCGATTATTCCCGCCGCGGGGCTGGGCACCCGCATGGGCCTGCCCGCCGAATCCGGAGCCGCGGCCCGCAAACAGTTCCTCCAGATCGGCGAGGCGCCGGTCATCGTGCATACCTTGCGCAAGTTCGTCGCCGCCGAAACGATCGATTCCATCGTGGTGGCCGTGCGCGATGAAGACCGCGAGGAGCTCGCCGCGCTGATTGCCGACCAACGGTTCGCCAAGCCGGTATTGATCGCCCCAGGCGGACGCAACCGTCAAGACTCGGTCCAGAATGCGCTCCAAGCGGTTCCCGCCGACGTTGAGATTGTGGCGGTGCATGACGCCGTGCGGCCGTTTATCAGCGCGGCTCTCATTGACCGGGCCGTGCGTCAGGCGACCGAGGACGGCGCCGTGATCCTGGGCATGCCCGCCGTGGATACCGTCAAGCAGGTCACTCAGAAAGTCGTCCAGGCGACGCTGCCGCGCGAGCGCATCATGATGGCGCAGACGCCGCAGGTCTTCCTCGCCGCTCTGCTGCGACGGGCGTTTGAGGTGGCCCGGCGCGACGGCTTTACCGGCACCGACGAAGCCAGCCTGGTGGAACATCTCGGCGAAGAGGTGCATGTGATGCGCGGAAGCTGGCGCAACATCAAAATCACGCGGCGCGAGGACATTCCCCTGGCGGAATTCCTGCTGGCGACCGACGGCGAGCCCTCCGAGGAGCCGCAGGACTAGAGCGGGCGGTCATGGCGCAACAAGAGTTCCGCTGCGGGGTCGGATACGACCTGCACCGCCTGGAACCGGGCCGCAAGCTCATCCTGGGCGGGGTGGAGATCCCCTTCGAACGAGGCTTGGCGGGCCATTCCGATGCGGACATCCTGATGCACGCGCTGACCGACGCGTTGCTGGGCGCAGCCGGACTGGGCGACATCGGCGAGATTTTTCCGCCCACCGATCCGCAATGGAAGGACGCCGCCAGCGAGGTCTTCCTGCGCCACGCCCGCGAGCTGCTCTACGGCTACGGCTACCGCATCATCAACGTGGATGCGGTCGTCATCCTGGAGCGGCCCAAGCTGCTGCCCTACCGCGACCAGATTCGGGCGAACCTGTCCCGCATCCTGGGCGTGGAGGCGAGCCGCATCGGCCTGAAGGCGAAAACCTCGGAGACGGTCGGTCCGGCCGGCCGCGGCGAGGCCGCCGAGGCGCACGCGGTGGCGCTGATTTCCCGGGAGGCCGAGCCACAGTTGATGTAGGTGAGCGGTGAGCGGCGAGCAGTGAGCGGTGAGCAGGATGGTGTCAGGCTTTGCGTGCGGCGATGTAGCTTTGCACGTGGGCTTGCAGGGCGGCCCGGAGCTTCTCCATGACGGGCCACTCAGTCGCTTGCAGGGGAATTTGCTCGATACGCTCGACCGGTAAGAGCTCGCGGGTGGAGGAGGTGATGAAGACCTCCTCGGCCTGGCGGAGGTCTTCCACCGTCAGGGCTCGCTCTTCGACCGCGATTCCATCCAACTCCAGCTCGCCGCTCAGCAGCACTTCCCGCGTCACCCCAGGCAGCGGACCCGCGCTCAGCGGCGGCGTGTAAGCGCGTCCGTCCAACACGGCGAAAATGTTCGCCGAGGTGCATTCGGCCACTTCGCCCCGCTCGTTGAGCAAGATCGTCTCGTCAAAACCCGCCTGGGCGGCCCCTTCGGCCATCGTCAGGTTGTGCGACCACGACAACGTCTTCGTCCCGGCGAAGGCTGAGGCGGCGTGGCGGCCGTGCTCGGTGACGCTCAGCGAAGCGCGCTGCTTGCGAGCGGCCACGGGGATCGAAAACGCCACCAGATCCGAAGCGTTTCCCTCGCCCGGCCCCTGCCATACCCCGCCCTCACTGCGCACGATGCAAAGCCGCATCGAGGCCTCGTGCGACCCATTGGCCTCAATCAGCTCCAGCAAACGGCCCCGCACCGCGTCCGGCTGAAAACGCTCCAAAGGGACGTGAATTTTGGCGGCGTCGCGCTCAATGCGCTTCCAGTGACGCTCAAAGGCGAACGGCACGCCCTGGTAGATCCGCAGGGTGGAAAACACGCCCCAACCGGCCAGTAGGCCCAATTGCCCAGGGCGCAGCATCGCCTCCGTAGCGGGCAGAATCCGGTCGTTGTAGAGCAGGTTCGGGTGCATCGAAGCTTCCATTATCCCGCGTCCGGGCGTAGTAAGCTGGCTGGAGGGATGTCGGCCTTTCTGGACTCGGTGGCGGCGCGAGCGCGGGCGCTGCAAAAGCGAATCGTGTTTCCCGAAGGCGACGATCCCCGGGTGCGCGAGGCCGCCGCGCGGCTGGCCGCCGACGGCGTCGTCAGGCCGATCGTGGTGAGCACGAACACCCGCTGCGATCCGGGCGTCGCCTGCATCGATCCCAGTCAGTCGTCAAACATCGAGAAATACGGGCGCATCTACCATGAGCGGCGCCGCTCCCGGGGCGTCACCGAAATGGAAGCGCGGCGCATCGCGCTGGAGCCGATCTACTTCGCCTCGCTGGCGCTGGCCGCCGGAGATGCCGACGGGCTGGTGGGCGGTGCGGCCAACACCACAGCCGAGACCGTGCGCGCTCTGATCCACTGCGTCGGGGTGGAACCGGGGGCTCGGCTGGTGTCGAGCTTCATGATCCAAGAGCAGCCGAACAAGGCGTTTGGCGACAACGGCGTGCTGATCTTCGCCGACCCGGCCGTGGTGCCCAAGCCGACGCCGTCGCAGCTCGCCGAGATCGCCATCGCCGCCGGCCGCAACGCCAGGCGCTTCCTGCAAGCCGAGCCGCGCGTGGCGATGCTCTCGTTTTCGACCAAGGGCAGCGCCCGCCATCCGCTGGTGGACGAGGTGCTGGAGGCGGTGCGCATCATCAACGCCCGCGCTCCCGAGCTCGCCGTCGACGGGGAATTGCAAGCCGACGCCGCGTTGATACCCTCGGTCGGCGCCTCGAAGTCGCCGGGCTCGCCGGTGGCGGGCCGCGCCAACGTCTTGATCTTTCCCGACCTCAACGCCGCCAACATCGGCTACAAGCTCGCCGAGCGCATGGGCGGCGCCCAGTCGTTGGGACCGTTCCTGCAAGGGCTGGCCAAGCCCGGCAACGATCTCTCGCGCGGGGCCTCGGTGGAGAGCATCTACTACACGGCGGCCGTGACGGCGCTGCAAGCCGACCGAGGCTGAGACCCCGTGGCGTCTAAATTGTCGGACAAAGCGCGCGAGGCTCTTCAGGCAATAGCCCCCGGGCTTCAGCCCGGGGAATGCGGGGCGCCGCTCCGTCCTCTGACCCCGGGCTGAAGCCCGGGGCTGATTTCTGCGGCGCCCGTTCAGGGCCAACAACGAGGCCGTACAGCTTTGGCCACCGTCAGCCGATCCAACCAATGGGGCCGCTCAGGCCATGGGCGGCCGCAGGAGGTAAAGATGGACTCCCTGCCCATCACGCCGGTCCGACCCGACCCGTTCCCGGCGGTGCGGACGGAGCGGATCGCCAAAGCTCGCTCGGATCGGGACCGTGAACCGGCCTCCCAGCGCGGCCCCCAACGCCGCCGCCCCCAACCCGCGCCATCTGGGCCTGATGCGGACCCGGACGCTCCCCCGCCGCCCGGCTCCGTGATCTCCGTGGACGCTTAGAAGATCGTTCCCGCCCAGGTCCGTTTTCAACCGTCGGCCCGCCCTGGGGGTGTGGTATCGTCGTCGCTACTGGTCCAAACGGCAAAGTGAAGACGATGCAGACAGAGCTGAAGAAAGCGGCGGTGCTGGGCGCGGGAACGATGGGGTCGCGGATCGCCGCGCACTTGGCCAACGCGGGCGTGGACTGCCTGCTGTTGGATTTGCCGAACCCCGACGGCAAGACGCCCGCCGAGCGCAGCGCCGTTGCCGCCGGCGCGCTCAAGGCCCTGGCCAAATCCAAGCCGCCCGCCTTCTTCACCGAGGCCGCCGCCCGGCGCGTCCGACCCGGCAACTTCGAGGACGACCTGGAGCGCATTGCCGACGCGGAGTGGATCATCGAGGCCGTCGTCGAGAAATTTGATATCAAGCGCGGCCTGCTGGAGCAGATTGATCGCCTGCGGCAACCGGGCTCGCTGGTCAGCTCGAACACCTCGGGGCTGCCCATCGCCAAGCTGGCCGAAGGGCTCTCGGCGGATTTCCGGGCGCACTGGCTGGGAACGCACTTTTTCAACCCGCCGCGGCACATGCGGCTGCTGGAGCTGATTCCCACGCCCGAGACCAGCGCCGCGGTCGTCGACTTCACCCGCGCCTTCTGCGACCGCCGTTTGGGCAAGATGGTGGTCGAGGCCAAGGACCGGCCGAACTTCATCGCCAACCGCATCTTTCTGTTCGCGATGATGCAGACCCTGGCCGCGATGGGCGAGCAGGACCTCAACGTGGAGCAGGTGGACGCGCTGACCGGCCCGCTGGTCGGCCGACCCCGCATGGCGACGTTCCGGCTGGCGGACTTTACCGGCATCGACGTCTGCCTCTATGTCGCCCGGACGCTATACGAGCTGGTCCCCGAGGACGAGCGCCGCGAGGTCTATCAGCCGCCGGATTTTCTGGTGCGGATGGTGGAGAAGGGCATTGTCGGCGACAAGGCCGGCCAGGGATTCTACAAAAAGGATCGGCAGGCGCCGAGCGGCCGTCTGGCGCTCGATCTGGAGTCGCTCCAGTACCGCGAGCTGATCGAGCCAGACTTCCCCGAGTTGGCCGAGATCAAGCGCATCCCCGAGATCGGTCCGCGCGTGAAAGCGGCCATCGCCACCGACTCGCCGGCCGGCCGCTTCCTGTGGTCGCTGCTCAGCGAGCTGTTCCTGTACTCCGCCAACCGCATCCCCGAGGTTTGCGACGACATCGTCGCGCTCGACACGGTGATGAAGGCGGGCTTCAACTGGAAGCGCGGCATCTTTGAGCTGTGGAGTGACATCGGCGTCGAAGAGACGGCCCGGCGCATGGAAAGCGACGGCAAGACCTTGCCGCCGCTGGTCGAGCAAGCGCTGGCCTCGCCGTCGAAGAGCTTTTACAGCGAGCAGGAAGGCGAGCCGACCTACTTTGACCTCGGCTCCGGCCGGCAGCAGCCGATCCCCCAGCGCGACGGCGTGCTGGAGCTCGAACGGTTGCGCCTGAAGTCGATGCCGGTCGAGAGCAATTCCAGCGCCGGCCTGTGGGACCTGGGCGACGGCGTGGCGCTGCTGGAGCTCCATTCCAAGGCGAACGCGCTCGACGCCGACGCCTTCGCCATGTTGGAGCTGTCCCTGGAGCGCGCCGCGGCCGACTTCCAGGCGCTGGTGATCGGCAATGAAGGCGAGAACTTCTCGGTCGGCGCGAACTTGCAGATGATCCTGGGCCTGAGCCTGCAAGGCCGCTGGGACGAGCTCGACCAGCAGTTGCGGCGCGTGCAGCGGCTGATTACCGGCATTCGCAAGGCGCCGCTGCCGGTGGTGGGGGCTGTCTTCTCGCAGACGCTCGCCGGCGGCTGCGAGATCGCGCTGCGTTGCGACGCCGTGCAGGCCGCCGCGGAGACCTACATGGGCTTGGTGGAGGTCGGCGTCGGGCTGATCCCGGCGGCGGGCGGCTGCACCGAGGTGGTGCGGAGGCTTTCGGCCGGGCTCGACCTAAAGAGCAACCTGGAAGGCCCCGCGGGCGACGCCTTCCAGATGATCGGCACGGCGAAAGTGAGCAACAGCGCGGCCGAGGCTCGCGAGATGGGACTGCTGCGGGCCTCCGACGGGATCACAATGAACCGGGACCGGCTGCTGGCGGAGGCCAAGAAGGTCGCCCAGGCGCTGGCGACGGCGGGTTACGAGCCGCCCGAGGAGACGCCGATTTTGGTGGGCGGCCGGGCGGTGCGCGCTTCGATGGAGCTACGGTTGTGGATGATGCGGCAGGCGATGTGGGCCAGCGACCACGACGCGCACATCGGCAAAAAGCTGGCGAACGTCCTGGCCGGTGGCGATTTGACTGAGCAGGCGTACGTGTCGGAAGAGTATCTGCTGGGTCTGGAGCGCGAGGCCTTCTTGAGCCTGTGCGGCGAGCAGAAGACCCAGCAGCGGATTGAGCACTTGCTCAAGACCGGCCGCCCGCTGCGGAATTGAGAAGAAGGTCGGCTGGAAAGCCCGCGCCACGTTAGGACCGCAGCCGGTAGAACCGGAAGAACAGGTTGTCGATCGGCAGCTCCTCCACGGCTTGGAAGCCCGCCTCCAAGGCATACTCCCGCATGGTGTGCGGCCGCAAGCAGGTTCCGGTCCCTTTGGACGGCTGCTCGTGCATCCCCACCGGCAGGCAGTGCACCATGCTCCAGCCGTACATCAGCCAGTCGAGCTCGCCGCCGTCGGCGCGAAACGTCTCCGACACGCGCTCGTCGACAATCAGCACCGGGCCGTCGGCGCCCGCCCGCCGGCTCATGGTGCGCAGGGCGCTAACCGGGTCGCCCATGTCGTGCAGGCATTCCAGGGCCATCACCAGGTCGAAGCGGCCGTCCAGCGACGGGTCGCCCGCGTCGGCCAGGTGAACGCGGACGCGCTCTTCCAGTCCGTAGTGGGCGACGTTGCGGCGCGCGTCGACGACCGAGGGCGCGTCCATGTCAAAAGCGTCGATCTCGATTTTGGGGAAACACCGCGCCATGCCGATGGACGACCAGCCGCAGCCGCAACCGATGTCGGCGACGCGGGCCGCCGAGCCGGTCAGCGTGGCGAAAACATCCGGCATGGCGGGAATCCACTCCTGGCCGAGCTGCTGCAAGAACATCGCGCGGTTCATGCGCGCCTGGCCCTCGCGAGCGTCCGGGCCGTAGTCTTCAAAGGTGAGGCCCGAGCCGCGGCGGTAGGTCTCCAACAGCTCCGGCATCGGCTTCATCACGCCGACCATCAACTGGCCCAGCGGCGCCATGAAATCAAGGCTGTCCGGATCGGCCAGGACGGCTCGATGCGCCTCCGGCAGGCTGTAGCGGCGCTCCAAGGCCGACGCGGTCTCGTCGTCGACCTCCAGCACGCCGCAAGTGGTCTGCTGCTCCAGCCATTCGCGGGCGTAGCGCTCGGCCGTGCCGCTCATCGCGGCCAGTTCGGTGGAGGTCAGCGGCCCGTTGGACGCCATCACGTTGTAGTAACCGAGCCGGTCGCCCAAGTAGACGCCTGCCATGCGCATCGCGCCTCCGATTGATTCCAGAAGCTTGCTCTGGAAGGCCTCGCGTCGGGCGGTAAAATCAGGCGTAGTTGGCATGGGGATGAGGTCGATCATGAATATTACTCCTGTCTTCGAGCGGAGGAAAGCCGGCGGTGACCTGCCTGGAATTTCCTCTCCACCAGGCCATTGCGCCGGAAACCCAAGAAGCGCGACATATTTTCTGCGAGAATTGCCGCGATGGCCGAAAAGCAACCCGAGCCCTCCATCGGCGAGGTGACGCAACTCCTCAAGATGGCGCAACAGGGCGACGCCGACGCCCCGGACAAGCTCTATCCGCTGGTCTACGCCGAGCTGCGCCGGATCGCCCGCCGCCTGTTGCGCGGCGAGCGCGCCGGCCATACGCTCGATACGGCCGGGCTGGTTAGCGAAGCCTATCTCAAGCTGGCCAATCCGCAGCAAAACCCGGCCGAGGGCCGAGCCCACTTCCTGCGCATCGCCGCCCGCGCCATGCGCCAGATCCTGGTCGACCACGCGCGCCGCAAAGGGGCCGAGAAACGCGGCGGGGACTGGGCGCGTACCTCCATGGACGAAAGGCAGCTCGGCCAGATGCCGCGCGACGAGGAGATGATTGCGCTCGACGACGCGCTCAACCGCCTCAACGAGGTCGACGAACGCCTGCGCCAGATCGTGGAATACCGCTTCTTCGCCGGCCTGTCGGAAACCGAGATCGCCGAGCTGCTGGGCGTAACGACGCGCACCGTGCAGCGCGAGTGGGCCAAGGCTCGAGCATGGCTGCATAAAGAGCTCTACAGCGAAAAACAATGAGCGAGCTGGATTGGGAGCGCGTCTGGCGAATTTTTGACGCCGCGCTGGAGGCCGCGCCCGAGCAGCGCCCGGCTTTGCTGGATGAAGCCTGCGGCGGCGACGCCGAGTTGCGCGCCGAGGTCGAGGGCCTGCTCGCCGGGCATGAGCAAGACGGCGTCCTCGATCGCTCCCCGTCGGGACGCATCGCCGTCACGCCGTCAGGCTGGAGCGAGCGCGACCCCGAGGAGGACGGCTCCACGGTCGGCCCCTACCGCATTGTGCGCGAGATCGGCCGCGGCGGCATGGGGGTTGTCTACCTGGCGGACGATCCGCGCAGCAGCCGTCAGGCCGCCATCAAGCTGATCGCGCCGCACCTGAGCGCGGAGCCGCACGCCCGCCGCCGCCTGCTGGCCGAGGCCCGCGCGGCCTCGCGGCTGGACCACCCCAACATCTGCGAAATCCTGGAGGTTTCCGAAACCGACGACGGTCGGCTGTTTCTGGCCATGCCCTACTACGAGGGCGAAACGCTGGCCGAGCGCATCCGGCGCGGGCCTCTGCCGGTGGATGAGGCGCTCGGCATCGCGCGCCAGGCCGCCGCCGGGCTGGAGCGTGCGCACGCGGCGGGCGTGGTGCACCGCGACATCAAGCCGTCCAACCTACTGCTCGCCGCCGACGGGTCGCTAAAAATTCTCGATTTCGGCGTGGCCAAAATGCAGGGCGCTTCGTTGAGCGACCCCGGAATGCGCGTCGGGACTCTGGCCTACATGGCGCCGGAGCAGTTACTGGGCGAGCCGGTCAGCGCCGCGGCGGACCTGTGGGCGCTCGGCGTGACGCTCTATGAGATGACGACTGGACGCCGGCCTTTTCAGGGCGAGTACGAGCCGGCGGTGATGTACGAGATTCTCAACGAGGAACCGCCGCCGGCGCGCACGGCCAACCCGGAGCTACCCCCAGGGCTCGACCGCCTGCTCGCCGTCCTGCTGGAGAAGAATGTCGGCAGACGGCTGTCGTCCGCGGCCGAGCTGCTCACGGAGCTGCGCGCGCTGGAGCGCGGCGAGGAAATCGCCGTTGGACGCCCAGGTCCGCGGCACGTCCCGCAGCCGCTGACGGCCTTTTTCGGCCGGGAGCGCGAGCTCGAGCAACTGGAGCGGATTCTGGAGTCTGCCCGGCTGGCGACGCTGACGGGGCCGGTCGGCTCGGGGAAAACACGGTTGGCGATTGAAGCGGCGCGGCGGCTGGCGCCGAGCTATCCGGGCGGGGTCTGGTTCGTATCGCTGGCGGCGGCCCAGGACCGGGCCCAGGCGATCGCCTTGATCGGTCGCGCGCTGGGCGTGGAACCCGCCGCCGACGCCCTGACGATCGACCGCATCGAAGAAGCCCTGCGCGGCCGCAAAGCCCTGCTGGTGGTGGACAATTGCGAGCAGGTCCTGGACTGCGGTCTCGATCTGACCCGCCTGCTCAAGGCTTGTCCGGAGCTGACCGTGCTTGCCACCAGCCGCGCGCCGCTGCGGCTGGCGGGCGAGCGCGAGCTGCGCGCGCCGCCCCTGGAAGCTCCGGCGACCGCGGCGTCGGTTGCGGAGCTCGAACGCAACCCAGCCGTCGCCCTGTTCCTGGATCGCGCCCGGGCTCAGCAGCCGGGCTTTGCGATGGATGAATCCAACGCGGCGGACATCGCCGAGCTGTGCGCCCGGCTGGACGGGTTGCCGCTGGCGATCGAGCTTGCGGCGTCCCGCACCAAGCTGTTCTCGCCGAAGGCGCTGCTGGCGCGGCTGAGCCAACGTCTGGACTTGCTGGCGGCGCGGGGCCCGGACCGGCCCGAACGCCATCGAACGCTGCGGCGGGCCGTGGAATGGAGCCACGAGTTGCTCTCCGAGCCGGAACGGAAGCTGTTCCGTCGGCTTGCGGTCTTTCGGGGCGGCTGCGACATCGACGCCATCCGGGAGGTTTGCGGCGACGGCGACGAGGCCGCGCTGCTGGAGGCGCTCGACGGGCTGTTGCAGCACAACCTCGTCCAGCGCGTCGACGACGACCGCGGCGAGCCCCGCTTCGACGTGCTGGAAACAATCCGCGATTTGGCCGCCGAGCGGCTGGCGGCCAGCGACGAGGCCCAGAGAATCCGCGCCGCCCACGCCGCCTGGCGCTTGGCAAAGGCCGAGGAGGTCTGCGGCGCCTTGACCGGGCCCGGCCAAGCCGAGGCGTTGGACCGGCTTGAGATCGAGCTCGGCAATCTCAACGCGGCGCTGGATCATGCCCTGGAGACGCGCGACGTCGAGCTCGGGCTGCGGCTGGTGGTCGCCACGTGGCGCTTCTGGCTCGCACGGGGCCGCATTGAGGAAGGCGCCCGGCGGTTTGAGGCGCTGTTGGCCTTGCCGACCGAAGGCCTCGACCGGCGGTTGCTAGCCGAAGCGCTGCACGATCAGGCGACGCTCGAACAAAACCGAGGCCGCAACGCACATGCCGTCGAGATCCTCGGCCGTTGTCTGGAGATTTGGTGCGAGGTCGGCGACGAGCGCGGCGCGGCCAACGCCATGGCCAACCTAGCCTGGGTGCATTGCGAGCTTTGCCGCTTGGACGAGTCCGAAGCGCTGTCGCGGGAGGCGCTGGAGATCCATCAGCGCCTCGGCGCCCGTCGCGGCGAGGCCGTCGATTGGAACAACCTGGGCTGGGTTTCGGCCTACCGCGGGCGGGCGCGCGAAGGGCTGGACCGTTTCGGCAGGAGCTTGGAGCTTCGCCGCGCCGCGGGCGACAGGCGGGGCGAGGCTTTCGCACTGGCCAGCATGGCTTGGATGGAGCAGATGCGAGGCCGTTTCGGCGAGGCTCACCGGTTGCTCGACCAGGCGGCTCGGCGGCTGCTGCGCATCGGCGACCGCGTCCTGTTGGGCTTCTCGCTGGTCGGGCGCGCGTCGGCGCTGCTTGACGAGGGCAGGCTGATGGAAGCTTGGGCGATTGCCGATAAGGCTTTGCGGGAGTGGCAGCGCGGCGGCAACCGCTCCGGCGAGGCCTGGACGCTCACGTTACGCGGCGAGATTGATGTGGAGCGCGGTGAGATCGAGGCGGCGATTGACGCGCTGGAGCAGGGCCGCCGGATCTGGCTCTCGATCGGCGGCGAGTGGGGCGCGGCGGGCGCCTCGGCTGCGCTCGCCCGAGCCTCTGCGG
>CAYOPA010000034.1:0-7856 GCA_964405625.1 uncultured Bryobacterales bacterium | reverse complement strand
CGCGCGCGCCGCCCTGCTGACGCGCCGCGAAATTGGCGACCGGCGTGGGCTGGCCGAATGTTTCGAGATCCTTGCGGCGCTCGAAGGCGCGTCGAGCCCGGAGTTGGCAGTCGCACTGGCAATGGCCGCGGCGGCGCTGCGTTCGGAGCTCGAAGCTCCGCGGCCCCGGCGGCGGCTGAACGCCGCGATTCCGGATTTCGCTAAGTCCGAGACGACGAGAATTGATCTGGCGGACCCGGTCTCAGCAGCGCTCGCCGCGCTTGGCTGATACAATGGCCCCGCCTGTCGAAGAATGGGCGAGGGAGAAAGAACGAATGCCTTTTTGCAACTCCTGCGGTTCTCATGTGGACGATGGCGTCAAGTTCTGTCCTGGATGCGGGCAGGCGATGGCCGCCGCGACGGCCGGCGGCGGTTCAGCGCCGAGCGGATCGGGCGGCTCAATCGGCGGCGGCTCAAGCGCTGTCGCGTCGGAGAACGAAAATGTGATGGGCGCGCTCGCTTATCTCCTGATTCCGGCGATCATCTTTCTGGTGGTCGAGCCGTATAGCAAGAACCGCTTCATTCGGTTCCACAGCTTCCAGTCCCTGTTCTACTGCTTGGCGTCGGTCGCCATTCAGATTACGCTCGGCATCCTGAGCTCGATCCTGGCGTTCATTGGAATCGGCTTTGTCATCGCGATGATTATGCCGCTGGTCAGCCTGGCGCTGTTTGTGGTCTGGATCATTTTGGTCATCAAGGCGTTCCAGGGTCAGAAGTACAAGCTGCCGATGATCGGCGATTGGGCCGAGAAGCAGGTCTAGAAGCATAAAATAGAGGCGATACCCGCGGCGGCGTAGCGCCGTCGCGCCTGATGCCGGCCGCCCAGATCGCCCACGGACTCTTCAGCCGGCTCCGCCGCTCTTTGGCGGTGGAGCCCGGCGAAGGGCTGCCGGCTTTGCTGTTGGGGACGTTCCTGCTGCTGGGCATGGCCACGGTCATCTGCCTCAAAGCGGTCAGCGACTCGGTCTTCCTGAGCGAGTTTGACGCCAAGCGATTGCCCTATGTCGACTTGGCCGTGACGGCGCTAGTCGGTCTGGCCGTCAACTACTACCTGAAGTGGGCGCAGCGCGTGGCGTTGGTTCGGCTGATCCACGCCACGCAGCTCTTCATCGTCCTGAGCCTGTTGCTTTTCTGGATTTTGCTGCCGTTCCGCGTGCCTTTGGCGCCGGCGCTGCTGTATGTGTGGGTCGGCGTGTTCGCGGCGTTGGTTCCCAGCCAAGTGTGGTCTCTGGCGGGCCTCATCTTTACCACCCGACAGGCTAAGCGGCTGTTCGCGTTGGTGGGCGCCGGCGGGATTTTGGGGGCGGCGCTGGGCGGCAGCTTCGCCGGCGCCGTCGGGCCGTGGATCGGAGCCGAGCAGCTTCTGCCGGTGAGCGCCTGCCTGACCGGCGCAGCGGCGCTGTGCGTCTGGCGGCTGGCCGCGCTGGGCCCGTCGGAGGAACCAACTCGCGACGACGATAGCGAGCAGACCGGTCCGCCGATCCTGGAGAGCCTGCGGGAAGTGTGGGCCAATCCCTACCTGCGTCTGATCGCCTTTGCGCTGTTCGCTTCCACCATCGCCGGCACGCTGGTGAAGTTCCAATACAAGGCGGTGCTGCAGAACGAGCTCGGCGCGGACCGCGACGCGCTGACTTCGTTTTCGGGCTACTTCTACGGCTACATCGCGGTGCTGTCGTTCTTTTTCCATACGCTGTTGACCAGTAAGCTGCTGCGCCGGCTGGGCGTGAGCTGGTGCCTGTTGATCCTGCCGCTGTCGCTGCTGCTGGGAATGACCTCGCTGCTGGCGGCCGCAACGCTGGCAAGCGCCATCCTCGCCCGCGGCGCCGACCAGGCGTTTCGGCATTCCATCGACCGTTCCTCCAACGAGCTGTTGCTGGTGCCCGTGCCGACCGAGCTGCGCAACCGCGTGAAGAGCTTTCTCGACATCGCCGTCAGCCGCGGCGCCGACGGCGTGGCCAGCCTCATCCTCGTGGGCGTGCTGTTGGCGACCCAGGCCGAGATCGGTCCGGTCAGCGTCGTCGGCATCGGCTGCGTGATGGTTTGGGCGGCTTTGCTATGGAAGCTCCGCGGCGAGTACGTCCGGACCCTGCGCACGACCATCGAGCGGCCCAATCTGGAGGCCGAGGAGCTACTGGCCAAGCTCGCCGAGTCCGCCCCTTCCGAGGAGCTCGCCGCCAGCCTGAAGAGCTCGGACCGGCGCGACCTGGAAGCCGCCGTTGGTTGGTTGCAGTTCCAGAGCGCGGCCTCGTCGCGCGCACAGTTGGCGACGCTGCTGGGACACGACTCGCCCACGGTCCGGCACAAAGTGATGGCGGCCCTGCTGGAGCACGGGGTGGAGGGTTGCCGGCGTGAGGTACTGGCCTACCTGCGCCGCGAGACCGAGGTCGGCGAGCGCTGGCGGGCGCTGGAGTATCTGCAGAAGCACGCCCCCCAGGATCTGGAGGACGAAGTTCCCAACCTACTCGCCGCACCGGGGATTCCGGCCCCTGTGGTTGCGGCCTGGATACTCGGGCAGCCCGGTCATCCCGAAACCGAGCGCGCCCGCGAGCGCTTTCGCGCTTTCGTCCAAGAGGCCGCCTCGTCTCCAGACGCCGTTCAGCGAGCCGCGGCCGCGCTGTTGCTTGGCAGGGCCGGCGGCGGAGCAGCCTCCTGCTTGGCGACATTCTTGCGCGACCCGGAGCCCGCCGTGGTGGGCGCCGCGCTCGACAGCGCCGCCCGGCTGAAGCCTTGGAGCGAGGTCGACCGCCTGATCGAGCTGTTGGAGCACCGCCGCTTCACACGCCAGGCGCGCCGAGCCCTGGCCGCTTTCGGGGAGTCGATCCTGGAGCGGCTTAGCGACGCCCTGCGCGACCAGGACGCGGCGCCCGCGTTACAGCGCCAGACGGCCCGCGTGATCGGCAAGATCGGCGGGCGCGACGCAGCGCGTTACCTGCTGGCCTACCTGCGCCGCCCGCAACAGGAGGCCCGCGGCGAGGCTCTGCGGGCGCTGACGCGGCTACGCGCCGCCGACCCCGGCCTGCGCTTCGATCGCGGGGTGGTCGAGCGCGTCGTGCAGGGGACGCTGGAGCGCTTCTATGGGCTGGCGGCGCTACGGCAGGGGGTGGACGGCGGGCGAGGCGAAGCGGCGGCGTTTCTGCGGCGCTCGCTGTCAGAACGGATGCTCAGCGCACGGGAGGAGGCGCTGAGCTTGCTGGGGCTGACCTACCCTGCTCGCGAGATCCGCGACGCCCGCTCGCGCCTTGCCAGCGGGCGCGCCGAGCTGCAATCCAACGCCGTGGAGTTTCTGGACTCGCGGCTGCTGGGCAATCCCCTCCGTCCGGCGTTGCTGCCTGCTCTGGAGACGCATGACGAAGAGCGGCTCGTCCGGGTCGGCCGGGAGTTGTTCCACCTCGACCCGCTACCCTACCCTACGGTGATACGACGCCTGCTCGACAACCCCGATGACTGGCTGCGGGCCTGCGCCTGCCACGCCGCCGCCGAAGCCGGCTTCGGCGCGCTGGCGCCGCGCATCGCCGCCCTGGAGGCGGCCGACGATCCGATTCTGCGCGAGGTCGCCGTCGCCGCTGGGGCGCGGTTCCGGGCCGCTAGCTAAATGGAAACCCTCTCCGTCCTGGACAAAGCGATCAAGCTCCAGCGGATCGAGCTCTTCAGCGAGCTTGAGACCGAAGCCCTCGCCTTGATCGGTTCCATCGCCGAGCAAATCTACGTGGAGAGCGGCCGGACGATCGTGGAGCAGGGCGGCGCCTTGGACGCCCTCAGCGTGGTGCTGTCGGGCGGCATCGAGATGACCCGCGACGGCAAGACCCTGTTCTCCATCGGCGAGGGCGATACCATCGGCAACTGGGCGCTGTTTGACCGCCAACCCAGCGTGGCGACGGCTACGGCGGTGGCGCCGACGTGGCTGCTGCGCATCGACCGCGAAGCCTTCTACGAGTTGCTGGCCGACCATAGCGAGATGACGCGCGAGGTCTTTTTCGCGCTGTTCAAGCGGGTGCGCTCGCTATTGTCGTTCGGCATGGAGCCGCCGCCGGACCGAGGCCGGAAGACGTGAGCCGGCCTCGTGTCGGGCGCCGTGATTGTCCGACGCTTTTCCGTATACTGAAGCACCGCCATGGACGCAGCCCCAATGCGCTCGGTCGCTGAGCTCGAGGAGGAAAATCGGCGCCTCCGTCGGGCCGTCGAGGAGCTCTCCATCCTCAACGCCATCGGCTCGGCCATCGGTTCCACGATGGATCTCAACGAGGTCGTCGAGCTGATCGTGCAGGAGAGCGTCAAGAACCTCAACGTCGAGCAGGCCGCCGTCATGCTCTTGCAGCACGACCAGGACTCCGACCCCTTCCGCACCATGGCGCGCAAGGCCCATTCCGGCTCCGAGGTGGTGCCGTTCCGCTTCGGGCAGCAGCTCACGGGCTGGATGCTCAAGCACCGCAAGCCTCTGTTGATTAACGACTTGCAGCAGGACGAACGCTTCAAGACCGTCGCTCCCAGCGATTTCCCAATCCATTCGCTGCTGAGCGTGCCGCTGCGCGCCAAGGGGCAGATGGTCGGCTTGCTCAACGTCTTTAACAAGCGCGGCGCCGAGGGCTTCACCAAGGAAGACCAGCGGCTGCTGTCGATCATCGCCTCGCAGTCGTCGCAGATCGTGGAGAACGCGCGGCTCTACGAGGAGCTCCAGCGCCGTTCGGTCGAGCTCGAAGACTCGGAAAAGAAGTACCGCGCCTTGATGCAGGGCGCCGCCGAAGCGATCATCCTCGCCAGCGTCGCCAATCAGCGCATTGTGGAGGTGAACCACCGCGCCGAGACGATGACCGGCCGCCCGCTCGAGCGCCTGCTGGGGCGCACCTTGAGCCAGGTGCTGCCGGTGAACGCCTTCGACCAGCCTGAAACTTTTGAGCGGATGAGCGGGGGCGACGACGTCCGCGTCACCTTTTCGTTGGGCGAGGCCTCCGAGAAACGCTACTACGACCTCAGCGGCACGCTGGTCAGCTACGCCAATAAGCGGCTGATCCAGGTGATCTGCCTCGACGTGACCGAGCGCGAAAAGCTCGCCGACCACCTGCGCGACCACGCCCAGGAGCTCGAACGCGAAGTCGAGGCCGCCACCCGCGACCTGCGCGCCTCCCAGGCGAAGCTCGTGCAGCAGGAGAAGATGGCCGCGCTGGGCAAGCTGGTCGCCGGCGTCGCCCACGAGATGAACACGCCGATCGGCACCATCAACTCCAACGCCGACACGCTGGCGCGCTCGCTGACCGTCGTGCGCGGCATCGTCAGCGACGCCTCCTGCCCTGAACCGATTCGTGAGAACAAGCGCCTGCAACAGGTGCTGGGCCTGCTCGAAGACATCGCCCGCATCAACAAGCTGGCCTGCGAGCGTATCGTCTCCATCGTCGGCTCGCTGCGCAACTTCGCTCGGCTGGACGAGGCCGATTTGCAGATCGCCAATCTCCACCTGGGGCTCGACAGTACTCTCACCCTGGTCCACCACGAGATCAAGAACCGCATCGAGGTGATCCGCGAATACGGCGACATCCCGCCGATGCGCTGCCACCCCAACCAGATCAACCAGGTCTTCATGAACCTGCTGGTGAACGCCTCGCAGGCGATCCCCGACAAGGGCCAAATTCGCATTCGGACCCTGCGGGACGGTGATAAAGTGAAGGTGCGGATTTCAGACAGCGGCGTCGGCATCCCGCCCGAGCACCTTCCGAAAATCTTTGATCCCGGTTTCACGACAAAGGGCGTGGGAGTCGGCACCGGCCTGGGTCTGTCAATCTGCTTCAAGATTGCGCAGGATCACGGCGGCGGCATCGAAGTGGAAAGCGAAGTGGGGCGGGGGTCGACGTTTACGATCTGGCTGCCGATCCGCGAGGAAGACAACTAGCCATGGCGGCCGATGAGAGGACTCCCGTGATCGCGATCGTCGACGACGAAGATATGGTATTGACGAGCCTGCGGTCGTTCCTGCTGCTGGAAACCGACTACGAGGTGGAGACCTGGCGCTCGCCCCGCGAGGCGCTTAAGCTGCTCGCCGGTAAGAACCTTGACCTGATCATCTCCGACTACCTGATGCCGGAGATGAACGGCATCGAGTTTCTGCTGGAAGTGAAGAAGATCCACCCGTTCGCCACGCGCATCCTGCTCACCGGGTATGCCGACAAGGAGAACGCCATTAAGGCAATCAACGAGGTCGGGCTGTACCAGTACGTCGAAAAGCCTTGGGACAACAACGATCTCAAGCTCACCATCCAGAACGGGCTGGAGCGGCGCTTCCTGATGGAGAGGCTCGAGAGCAAGATCCAGGAAGTGCAGCAGGTGCAGCAGAGCCTGCAAGACATCCAGTCGCAGATCATCAAGGCCTTCATGTAGCCGTGCGGAGCCTGGCGACAGCGGTAGTCCTGCTGGCGGCCTGCGGCGGCGGCCCTCCGGCGCCTGAGCCGCCCGCGATGTTCGTCGTGGACGTGGCCGTCCCGACTCCAGACAATCCCCGCCACACCGAAGGCGACATCGTCGTCCTGCGCGACGGCCGGTTGCTGCTGGCATGGTCGGACTTCCATGGCGGCTCCGAGGACCATGCCGCCGGCCGCATCTCGGCGCGCATCTCCGGCGACGAAGGCCTGACCTGGGGCGAGCGCTTCACCCTGCAAGAGAATATCGGCGAGCAGAACGTAATGTCCACGAGCTTCGTTCGCTCCACTGTCTCGGGCGACATCCTCTTTTTCTACGGCGTCAAGAACTCCCGCAGCGATCTTCACTTCCAGATGCGCCGCTCGCGCGACGAAGGCCGGACGTGGAGCTACCAAGTGGATGTCGGGGACGATCCGGGCTACTCCGTGATGAACAACGCCCGCGTAATCCAACTCTTCGATGGCCGCCTGTTGGCTCCGATGGCCTGGGTGGACGAGGTCTTTCGGCCCGGCTCGCTCTTCCGCACCGTTGTTTACTACTCCGACGACGACGGCGAAACCTGGACGCGCGGAGCCGACGAGCTCGAAGCGCCAATGCGCGGCGCCATGGAGCCGGGGCTGATTGAGCTCGACGACGGGCGGGTATTGCAAATTATCCGTACGCAGACCGGCCGCATCTGGCATTCGTTTTCGACGGACCGGGGAGCGAGTTGGAGCCCGGCCGAGCCCTGGACGATTCCCTCGCCCGAGGCCCCGGCGACGATTACGTGGCTCAGCGACGGCCGCTTGGCGCTGTTCCACAACCCGAATTTCGTCGAAGGCGCCGATCACGGCGGCCCGCGCACGCCTTTGGCGGCGATCGTCTCGTCGGATGAGGGGCAGACCTGGTCCCGGCCGCTGATCCTGGAAGACGACCCCGGCGCCGGCTTCTCCTACGTCAGCGCCACGCCGCACCAGGATCGCCTGCTGGTCACCTACTGGGTCGGACGGGATCGCCTCTACGGTCTGCGCTTTCGCAGCATTCCGCTCAGGTGGTTCGAGGCCGCGCCGTGAAGCTGATCCTGGCGGCCGGGGGCGTGTTGTGGCGAGGGGAGCCGGACGGCACGCGGCGCATCGCCGTCATCTCGCGCAGCCGCTACCTCGACGAGCGTTCGCTGCCAAAAGGCAAGCTGGAGCCCGGCGAGACCTTCGCCGACGCCGCGGTGCGGGAAATTCTCGAAGAGACCGGTTGCGGCTCCCGGATCGTCGGCTTCGTTGGAGCCGTGGACTACTGGGTGAAGAAGCGGCCCAAGATCGTGGCGTTCTTTGACATGGAGCTGACCACGGAGACGGCCTTCACGCCCAACGAAGAGGTGGACTCGCTGGAGTGGATGAGCCCCGACGAGGCGCTGCCCCTACTGAGCTATCCGCTCG
>CAYOPA010000033.1:0-20898 GCA_964405625.1 uncultured Bryobacterales bacterium | reverse complement strand
AGCGAACGGCGAACAGTGTCTTAACTGGTTGTCTCAGCCGAGGGGGCAGGCGCAAATGGATGCGGACATCGTTATCCGCGGTCTTCAGCTCTTGGTGATGGCGGGCGCACTCGTAGAAATTTGCTCACCATTCAATCCTACTCCCGTTGCCCACACCATCGACTGTGGCGAACAAAAAGTGAAGTGTCAACCAGCTTTGCAACGTCTTCACCCGTCATTCCACGCGTGTGGGGTGACCAACCTAACCAACCAACACCCTCGAGAGCCCTTCCCGGATCACGCGCTCACTGCCCGCCAAGTCTACCCAACTGTAGTGGTCGTCGTAGCCCTCGGCGGCGTCCTTGGCCGTTGGGATGTAGCCCGGGGCGCATTCGCTGTAGCCCAGGGCCGTCACGAAGGAGTCGGGGCGGAGCTGTTGGGCCCAGAGTTGGTACTGCACGAACGCTTCCGCCGGCAGCAGGACGAGTTGCGCCGCGCCGAGGTCCAGGCAGGGTAGGTCCGCCGGGCGGTTCTCGGCCAGCCGATTTAGCCAGCTTAGGCCCAGAGCAGCCGGGTAGAGGTCGCGGAAGGGGCGGTCGGGCTCGGTCAGCAGCAGTCGCAGCGCTTCGGCGCTGTAGGCCGCGTCCTGGCGTGGCTGGAAGGCCAGCTCTGTTTTGCGAAATTCGACCCGCTCCAGCGGCGTCCGCTCCGTAGCCTCCCACGCCGCTTGCATTCCTTGGTAGAGCCTGTCCGCCAGGACCGGCCGCATCTCGGGGCTGCCGTCGTTGTAGATGCCCACGATCGTGTCGCCGGAGCAGCCGCTCGAGTAGATCTGGAAGACTCCCGGCGTTTCGGCTTGCAGCCGCGCGCGGGCCATGCCCACAAAATCAGCCGAGATGTCCCCGGCGCCGTAGTAGCTCATCGGGTGGATGGAAAAGCTGTGTACCGCCGCCAGCGCTTGGTCGCCGTCCCAGAAGCTCATCGTGCGCACGAAGGGATCGACCAGCCCCGGCGGCAGCGCCCGTAGCGCCGGGTCGCGGGTGGCGCTGGTGCGTCCCCAGGAGATCGTCCCGGACGCGGTCTCGTAGCGCCGGTTCGAAACCAGCTCCCGGGTCTCTCCTCTGCCTGTCCCGATGTGGGTGACCGGCCGCGCTTGGGGCAATGCCGCGACGATGGCCGCCGCGACCGCCTGCCGCGCGGTTGCGTCGGCTTCGGGGTGGCACAAGTCGCCGGCCACTCC
The DNA here is from genome assembly GCA_964405625.1 of uncultured Bryobacterales bacterium. Classification (GTDB taxonomy): domain Bacteria; phylum Acidobacteriota; class Terriglobia; order Bryobacterales; family UBA6623; genus RI-231. Next base: position 19,679 of record CAYOPA010000033.1, on the reverse strand, counting down.
CGCCTCTTTGAGCAGGCGCTGCGCAGTCTCGTCCACGTAGGGCGCGTCGTGCTGATGGACGCAGTGCAGCAGGACCCGTTGGCGGCTGGTTCCCGCTGCCGCGGCCAGGGCGTCGCGCCAGCCGTCGTGGGAGTCGTTGCGGAGCTCGCACCAGTCGAGCGCCGCCAGTACCACGGGCTCGTCGTCACTGAGCAGGATAAAGCCCTTGGCGAAGAGAGGGTCCGCAACGGAGCGGGCGATGACGCCGCCCAGGAAGGGTGTGCCGAGCGGCGGGGTGATGTCGGCCTCAAAGGTCGAAAGGCGAAACCGGGGATTCTTGGCGCCGCAGGCCAACGCCGCCGCGCCGACAGCGGGCGGCAACGCCTGTAGAAACTCCCGGCGCGTGGTTCCGGACTCCATCAGGGCGTCAGGACCCCGTACTTGAGGCGCACGACGCTCGCTTGGCCCGGCCCCGTGATTGTCACGACAAAGAAGTTGTCGTAATGATGCTCGGCTAGGGGGTCGAGCTTCGGCCCGCCGAGCTTCTCGATCAAGGCCAGGGACTTGCCGCCGTGGCTGCCGACCAGCACGGTTTTGCCAGTGAGTTTTTGGACGGCGGCGGCTAAGCCGTCGATGTCGTCAATGTCGAGAATGGTGGGCGTCAGGCCAAGCAGCTCGGCGGTGGGGCCGACGGTCTGTTGGGTCCGGATCATGTTGGTGGCGAAGATGGCGTCGATACCGGCGGTTTGAACCAGATCGCGCAGGGCCAGGGCGCGCTTTTTGCCGGCCTTGGTCAGGGGCGGGTCATCGGCCGGTTGGTCGGCTTTTTCGGCATGGCGGACGATCAGGATGGTGGTCGCTTCGGCGGCGAAGGCCGGGGCGGCGGTTAGTAGGAACGGGGCGAGGAGGAGGGTCCGACGAGCGAGGGACATCATGGAGGGCCATTTTCGCATGAACGGCGCCGTCGTATCGGCGGGCGGGCGGTTGGATGGGGCCGCGAACGGGGGCTTCGAAGCGTCGCGGAAGTCTTTTTCATCCCAAACAGCCTCAAACTGTCCTGTTTTCTGTAGAATCCGGCTAGGCTAAGCTGGGACAATCGGGTTGCGCCCGCTGCTCCGTGTCCGCGGCCCGGAGACTTGCATGAGGAATATAGTGCGTACTTTCTTAATTGTGGCGAGCCTGCTGTTGGGCATGAGCGCGACGCTGCCGGGCGTTGAGCTCGTCTTCGTTTTCCATGAAGGCGTGGAGGCGACCGTTTATGACGCCGACACCATGACCCAGCTCGGCAGGCCGGCGGTTGGCGCCAACGCTTTTCGCGCGATCGGGGCGCCGGACCCGGCCGACCCCACCCGCTTCCACAAGATCTACGTGATCGGCCGCGACTTCGTGACGACGCTTTCGGCGCAGCCGCCGTTCGCCGTGCTGGACCGCGCCCCGTTGACCGTGCCCGTGAACGGCGGCGCCAACGGACCGAAGATGACGCCGAACGGCCGCTGGCTACTGGTGCCGGCGGGCAACTTCATGATTGCCTTTGACGCGGCGGCGGCGGGAGCGACGTCGCCGATCCTGATTCCGATGGGCGGGGCCGTCAACGGCATCGCCATCCGGACGGACTCCAATCGCGCGTTTCTGACCGTCGAAGGGTCGCTGACGATGGTGGAGCTCGGTCTGGATTTGACGCCGCCGCAGCGGCTGGCAGGTCCGATCGACTTGACCGGCAGCGGGCTGCCGACCAACGCCATCGCCGCCCCCAACGCCACCGCGATCTACTCGATCCGGCCCGGCGGCGTCACCGAGATCGACCCGTTCAACCGTGAGGTCCTGGGGACCGTGGGCATTGGCGGCGGCGCGGTGCAGTACGCCGCGTTTGACTACGACGCCCCGCTCGATGAGATGTTCATCGTGACGAATTCGACGATTTCGATCCTCAACATCGAGAACTTCACGCTCGACTTCGTCATCTCGCCGCCGGCCGGGGTGCGCAAGGCGCTCTCGCCGGTCAGCAACCGTTTCTTCATCCTGGCCCAGAATTCGCGGCAGCTTTTCAGTACGAATCGCGAGGGAGCGATTTTGGACTTGGTGCGGGACCCGCGCACGAATACGCCGTTCCAGGAAGACGTGCTCGACATCGCGCTGACCCGGTCGCGGCAGAATCTGTTCATGTTATTCGGCGGCGGCGCGGGGATCGTGAAGATCGCGGCGACGGGCAGCGAGTTTCGCGGCGCGGCCGTGCCTCCGCAGGCGGGCGTGGCGTTGGACGTGACCGGACCCCCCGGCGCGGGGCCGACGAGCCTGCGCGTGTTCGGCGGCAACAATCAAGCCGGACCGGCTAATGATCCGCTGCGGCGGCGTCTGGCGGTGCGGGCCCAGAACGAAGCCGGTCTGGGCGTGGCGGGCGTGGAGGTCGACTTTACTTCGTTCCTGTCCACGGCGACGTTCCGGCCGCAGCGGGCCGTGACCAATCACGAAGGCGTCGCCATCACCGAGACGATTCCGAACACGGCCAACCCGTTTGAGGCCGAGGCGCGCACGGCGGGTGGGCTCACCGCACGCTTTGAGCTGAACTCCGGCCAGCCCGGCCGCGCGGGATTGCAGGCGCTTTCGGGCAACTTCCAGATACAGCGCGAGGGCTTACAGTTCCCCAAACCGACCAAGGTTCGCACGGTCACAGCGGGAGTGCCGATTGAGGACAACGAGCTGACCATTACGCCGCGCGAGCCGAACGTTACGTGCCCGGCGACGGCCATCACGGACGAGGACGGCGTGGCGACCTTCCAGTGCAGCGCCGGGGCGTCGGGAACGTTCTTCACGAAGGTGGTGCTGGTGGACGTGACCGACAAGTTCGGCCGCGACCTGCCCGAGCCGCTGACGTTTACCATCGCCAGCCAGGAAGGCGACATGCCGCGCGAGCCGATCGACGTGGAGCCGCGGCTGGAGCTGGTCGGCGCCGCCGGCGAGACGGTGGAGAACGCCATCTCGATGCGGCTGATTAAGATCTCGGGGCTGGACTCCTCGCGCAACGTGGGCGTGGAGTTTGAGGCGGATCGCACTGGGTTTGGCTTTGATCCGCTGATTGCGCCGTCCAACAACACCGGCAACGTCTCGGTGGACGTGACCATGCCTTGCCGGCTGGGCCGGGCCACGATTACGAGCTCGATCAATATGCCGGACACGCCGGAGAACGAGTTCGAGGTGCGGGTGGTCCCGGGCGGTTCGGCGTCGATGGTGCGCACCCAGGGCAACGGCCAGAGCGGCGACGCCAACCAGCGGCTCAACGGCCCCGGTCAGGCGCTGGTCGGCCGGGTGACCGACCGTTGCGGCAACCCCGTGCCGCTCGCTCCGGTTACCTGGGAGGTCAACCCCGAAGGCGCCGCCACGCTGATCGGCCCGTTCGACCGCACCAATGGCAACGGCGAATTTTCCGCCGTGGTGCAGTTGGGCTCGCAGCCGGGGCCGGTGTCGATTGTGGTGCGCTCGGCCGACGCCGTGACGGTGTATGACCTGTCCATCAACGTCACGCCGACGCGGCTGGTTGCGGTCAGCGGCGGCGGGCAACAGGTTTCCGCCGGTCAGCGCGTGGAGCTGCCGCTGGTGGCCGACCTGCTCAACGATCTGGGCGCCGGGGCGGGCGGCATTGAGGTGACCTGGTCCGTGGTCGGCGGCTCCGGGACGATTGTGGGGGAAAGCTCCACGCTGACCAACCCGCAAGGCCGCGCGTCGGTCCAAGTCCAGGCCGGTCTCCAACTGGGTCGGCTGGCGGTGGAAGCGCGGGCGCTGAACTTTGCGACGGTCTTTGAGCTGACCGTGGTGGGCAGGCTGCCGGTGGTCTCGGCGGTGGGCTTTGTGAACGCCGCGAGCTTTGTGGTGGGCATGACGCCCTGCAGCGCCGCGTCAATCTTCGGGCAAGGGCTGATGGAAGGCGTGGACGGCGCCATTATCGCCGGCGGGCCGCCATACCCGACGCGGCTGCGCGGGGTGCGCGTGCTGGTGGACGGCGTTGAAGCGCCGATCCTGGGGCTGAGCAACCGGAACGGCAACGAGCAGGTGAACATCCAGGTTCCGTGCTTTACGCGGGCGCCGTCGAACAACGTGGTGGTGACGATTGAGAACAACGGCGTCTCGTCCACATTCCCCGGCGTGCGAACGTTTGAGGCGCAGCCGGGCGTCTATCTGATGGATCTGCCGGAAGGGCGATTCGCGGCGGCGCTGCACGCGGACTTTTCGCGGGTGGAGCCGGGGAACCCGGCGCGGCCGGGCGAGACGATCCAGATTTTCTGGAACGGCGGCGGCCCGATCACCCCGGCCATTGCGACGAACGCTCCGGGCGGAACCGCGACGCTGTCGTTTACTGACAACGCGCCGACGGTGACGCTTGACGGCGTGATTTTGAACGTGACGGCGAGCGTTTATGCGCCGGGCATTGTCACGCTGTATCAGGTCAACGTGGTGGTCGACCCGGATGCTCGGTCGGGGCTGCTGCCGCTGTCGATCAACATGCTGGGTCAGGCGAGCCCGGAGGCTTTGCTGCCGGTGCAGCGGTAGGAAGTGTTGTGGGGGGCGCCGGTTGACGGCGCCCCGTTATTGGTTCTTGGTTGCCAGGTAGAGTTCCAGTTCCTGTACGAGCCCTGGAAGATCCTCCAGGATCGTGCGCTGAACCTGTTTGCGATCCTAGCCGCGTCCAGCATGTGACGCAGCCGAACGTCGTCATCCTTGGGCATACTGCAGCTCGGCGTCGCGAACAACCTCGTCCCGGAAGTACCGGCTCAGTTCCGCTTCGGTTCGCAGGTCCGCTTTGCGGCCCAGCAGCTCGCTGAGCTCCAGCTCCAGTGCAGCCATTCCGATGAGACTTGGCGTACGCCCAGGCTGGAATTCCACCAGGACATCAATATCGCTGTCTGGTCCAAAGCGATCCGTCAGCACCGATCCAAACAGCGATAGCTTGCTGATGTGATGCCGTTGGCAGAAGCCGGCGAGCGCTTTCTGGTTGAGCTCGATGTTACTTCGGGCCACGTCTGGATCTTAGCGCAGGCTGCGCTAGGCGGGGTCGGGGGTCTTGCCGCGGACGAGGCGTTCGCCGGCGGCGTCCTTGATGCGAAAGGCGACGAATTGTCGCGTCCGATAAAGCGCATGCGGTCCTCCTGGGTCAGGTCTCCGAGTCGGCCTGCTGCCTGCGCGCCGGGCTCGCCTATTTGTACCGCTAGGAGGACCGCTGTCGCTTAACACTTCTTCATCGAAACAAGAATGTCCGGCGCTACTGTAGACCTAGTCCACCCGGGTCAAGAATACCGGCAAGCCCGCCTTGGCGCTGTAATCCGGCCGGTAGCGGTCGATGTTGTACATCGTCTTGATGTCGACGCTGCGGGGGCCTTTTTTCGCGTCCGGCAGGTCCGCCACGGTGTAGCAGCCTTTCTGGATGCCCATCATCTTGCCGCTGGCGCCGTCGAAGATGCACTCCACGGCCATGGTGGCGAAGGTGGTGGCGACCATCTTGTCGAAAAAGTCCGGCTCGCCGCCGCGCAGGTCGTAGGTCAGGTCGCTGACGACCGTGTCCACGCCGGCGCGCTCCTTGATCTCGACGCTGAAGTCCTCGGCGACGCTCACCTTTTTGCGGTGGCCGTAAGCGTCGGGCTCGCCGTACTCGGCCGCATCCCGTCCCACCCAGGTAGCGCCTTCGGAGAGCACGACGATGGAGTAGTTGCTGGGGTTGTTCTTCTTATCCGAAACCAGCAGCTCGATCATCTTGTCGAGATCGAACTTGTGCTCCGGGATGGCGCAGCGCAGGTTGGTCACATAGGCCGTATAGAGCGCCGTGAAGCCGGCGTCGCGCCCAAAGATCCGAAACACGCCGACGCGCTCGTGCGAGCCGATCGTGGTGCGCTGCCGTCCGATGGCGTCGATGGCGCGGGTCAGCGCGGTCGAAAAGCCGATGCAGTACTCGGTGTTGCGCACGTCGTTGTCCATCGTCTTGGGGACGCAGACCATCGGAAAACCTTCGTGGTGGAGCCGGTCGGCGTAGCTGAGCGTGTCGTCGCCGCCGATGGGAACCAGATAATCGACGCCCAGCCGCTCCAGGTTCTCCATGACAACGGGCGTGAGGTCGACCACGCCTTCCGCCACTTCCTTGAATTCGCCCAGGCGGGGCTTGAGGTGCTCGGGCACGTCGGCGACCTTCGTTTTGGAAGGTTTTGTCCGCGAGGTGTGCAGGAACGTGCCGCCGGTGCGGTCGATGGTGCGGGTGTTCTCGCGGTTGAGCGGCAGAAAGTACTCGGGGTCGGGACCGTCCTTCCACACGGGGGCCACCAGACCCTTCCAGCCACGGCGGATGCCGACGACCTCCACATCGTGGTTAAGCGAGCCGTAGACCACCGATTTGATGACGGCGTTGAGGCCGGGAACATCGCCTCCGCCCGTCAGGATGCCAATCTTCTTCACTGCCATGTTTCGAATTCCCTCCGTATAGAACAGATGGACCGCGACAGGTAATTCCGGTCAGCCCACGAATACTGTTTCCGGCTTGGCGAGCTCCCAGTCGAGGTGGTTGATGTAGAGCAACACCACCGACTCGGGCCAGTCCGTTTCCATGTGATCGAACAGCCGCCGCTGCCAGCCCGGTTCGAGCTTCGCCTCGGCGTCGGCGTCCTTGTCAAAAAAGCCGTTGCCGTCGTGCGCGATGCCGAGAAAGTCAAGCGCAGCCACGACCAAAGTCAGGTTGGAGACCAGCACGCCCTGGGCGATCTCTCGCGCCAGCTCCTCGTCGGTGGCGTCGAGCCGCTCCCACAGCTTCGGCGCCGCGTCGCGGAGCTTCTGGCGGTTGAGCTTGTGCAACCGCGACCGAATCTTGAATGTCTCGAAGATTTTGTAGGTGCGCAGCCCGCCCATCGAGACCGTCCCCAGCAGGTCCTCAAAGCGATCCCGGCCAAGGCCCGTGAAGATGGCGGACAACGTCATTCCTTGGAGGATACCAAACCAGCCGCGCCGGGCTTCTCCAACACGACAGCCAGGAACAAGGCTCGATCCAGCCCGCGGCGCGGCCCGACCCAGCGTCCCCAGGCGCCCAACAGGACTTCGCTCAGCGCCAGCCGCCACGGCGAAGCCAGCCGCATGGCGCTGTTTGCGGCCAGCGCGTCAAACCGCGAGTCGGCTTGGCGGTGCTCATTGTCGAACCACTTGACCGCCAGGCGCGGGTGCAACGGCCCGTTCTCCCACGGGATCGCCTCGATGAGCCGCAGCCCGGCCCGTTCGAAGCGTTGGAGAGCCTCGGCGGGCTCATCGAGGCCGACATGGCCGTCGGGGTCGATCAAATAGCGTTGGTAGAGGTCCGGTCGTTGCTTGGATAACTCGGTGAGCGGATGCTTGCCGTCGGTTTCGATGACGTGGACCGCCCTCCCGCCGGGCCGCAGGACGCGCGCGATCTCCGCCGCGACCGCCGCCTTTGCCGCGAACGGCACATGTCCCAGCACGTGCGAGGAGACCACGCAGTCAAAGCTGGATTCGGCGAACGGCAGCGCCTCCAGCGAGGCTTCCACCGCGCCGTCGTAGTGCTTCGCGCACTCAGTCAGCGCCGAGTGGGCCAGATCGACTCCGACCGCCAGGGCGGCCTTTTCCCGAAATATCTCTCGGCCGCGCGCCGAGCCCACATCCAGCAGCCGGCAGCCCGCGGGCGTCGCGCGGCGCCAGAAGCGCCATTCGCGGTAGGACCAGTAGGGGAGCAGGCGCAACAGAGCCGCCTTCAGGCCCCGGGGGCTGCGGTGATAGGGGACGTGCTCTTCGACGTAGCGATCGTAGAAGCGGCGGGCGTCCTCGGGCGGGCTCATGCGGATCGCAGCTTGAATTCCCAGGCGCTGCGGATGGCGTCTTCCAGACTGTAGCGCGGTCGCCAACCCAGCTTGGACTGGATTTTGCGCGAATCGGCGACCAGCTCGGGAGGGTCGCCGGGACGGCGCTCGACGGCCTGCTCGGGGATCTCGCGGCCGGTCACGCGGCGGGCGGTGTCGATGACCGTGCGGACGGAATCTCCCTTTCCGGTCCCGACGTTGTAGGGGCCGGCGAGCTCGGCCGGAGCCTCCAGCGCCCGGATGTGGGCGTCGGCCAGGTCGAGCACGTGGATGTAGTCGCGGATGCAGGTTCCGTCGGGCGTGGGGTAGTCGTTGCCGAAAACCTTGATGGCCGCGCGCTCCCCGGCGGCGGCCTCAAGGACCAGCGGGATCAGGTGGGTCTCGGGCTCGTGCCGCTCGCCGCGTTGGGCCGAGGCGCCGCAGGCGTTGAAGTAGCGCAGCGCGAAGTAGGGCAGCCCGTGGAGCCGGTGCGTCCATTCCAAGGCCTTTTCAAAAGCGAGCTTCGATTCGCCGTAGGGATTGATGGGGGCTTTGGGGGCGTCCTCGGAGATCGGCGGCTCCACCTGGTCGCCAAAAATGGCGCAGGTGGAGGAGAAGATGAAGCGTTCGATGGCGGCGTCGTGGGCGGCTTCGAGCAGATTGAGCGCGTGGACGAAGTTGTTGCGGAAGTAGAGGTTGGGCAGCTCCATCGACTCGCCGACCATAGCGTAGGCGGCGAAGTGCATGACGGCGCGGATCTTGTGCTCGCCGAACACTCGCGCCAGGGCTTCGCGGTCTCGCAGGTCGGCTTCGACAAAGGCGGCGCCGTGGGGAACAGCGTCGCGGTAACCGCGGCTCAAGTTGTCGAGAACGCAGACCTCGTAGCCGCGCTCCAGCAAGAGCTCGGCGGTCACGCCGCCGATATAGCCGGCCCCGCCGGTGACGAGTATCATGGCCCCAGGCTAGCTGCGGCGCGGAATCGCGGTCAAGGAGATCGGCGCAGGCGCGCTGCCACGCTACGGGCGGCGAGGGCGTGACCGTCTGCCGTCCAGTGCGCGTCGGGGGTGTGGTACAGCCGCGGGCGGGGATACTCGGCGGCCACTCGGCGGAAGGCGGGTAGCAGATCGATGACTTCGGCGCCGCGCTCGGCGCCCCAGGCAAGGAGGAATTTCTGGGGCCGGTCGAGGTCCAGCTCCTCCGGGTCAATGCCCAGCTCGGCGGTCATCGCGGCGAGCTCGGCGTCGTCGAGCTGCCAACTGCGTGGGATCAGGATCACGGCCAAGCGGGCGCCGCGGCCGTCGCACCACGACCGAATGCGGTCCAGCGCCTCCGCCGTCGCTTCGAACAGGCGCTCGGGGGCGTCACGGCGGTGGACCTCGGCAAAGCGGCGCATCCAAGCGTCCCATTCCCGTTCTTGCCCGCCTGGCCCGGAGGCAAACCAGCGAAGCTGCAAAGCGCGCGCGAGCTGCAAGACCCGCAGCCGGCGCGCCCAACCCCAGGCGCCGGCGCCGCCCTCGTCCGTCTTTCGCACCAGCAACCCGCCGTCCACCTCGAATTGATCGGCGCCGCCGGCTGCCGCGTCGTGGAAATCGTTCCCAACGTAGAGCGCAACCAACACCATCTCAGGCGCCGCGTCCGCGAAGACGGTTTCCAGCAGGCGCGCCTGATCGGGCGGGCCGGTCCCCGGAACGGCGGCATTCAGGATCTTTTGGCCCAGCTTGTTCTCGAGCCGCCGGTAGAGCCCTTCGCTCTCCTCCACTCCCCAGCCGAAGGCGAAGGAGTCGCCCAAGCCCAGGATCGGCGCCTCGTCGCCGGGCTCGTCGCGGCGGCCCTCGGCGTTGGTGCGCACGTGCACGTCCCACAGCGGCGTTACGTGCCGCTTGGTCAGATGGGGGATCAGCGCGAGATTACCTGCCTCATCGCGCCGGTAGATGTCGAGATCGACCTGCGGCGCGTAGCGGAACACGCCGCGCAGCAGCGCCTCGCCGAGCGCCAGGCCGACAAGCACGGAAAGCAGGGGAACAAGCAGCCGGGCGCGTTGAGGGCTCACTCGACGGCTTCCAAGCCGCCGGGCCGGCACAGCTCACAGCCGGACGGAGGCGGACCTCCGCCCATCCAGCCGGCGAAGTCCGCGGGCCGATGTACCGGCTTGGAGCTTAAACACTTCGGCGAGCCGCAGCCGGCCTCGGCCCAGGGCGTTGTGGACAGCGCGGCATGCACCTCAAAGGTGGCCGCTAACAGCGCCGCTTCGTCCAATGGCTGAACGTTATGGCGATTGGAGCGGGCGGCGCCGTCGGCCCGCAGCAGCCCGCCCGAGGCCGCCGACAAGCGGCTCAGCAGCGGCTGGACGCGGCGGCTCACGCCGGGCCGGGAGGAGGCTAACTGTTGTAGGTGATGGAGTTGCCGGATCTGGATTCGCGCGATCTCCAACGACGCTCGGTCCGGCTCGACGCGCAGCTCATCGCCGAGCATCGCCACAGTGGCCGCCTGACCGGGCTCCAGCGTGGCGGCTCCGCCGACCGACGAAGCAACCTCGACTGGCGCGCCGTCCGCCCAGGCTGACGCCATCCCCGGGCGGTCGCCATACATCACCAACGCGCCGCCCGCGGGCGCCTGGAAGGTCAACGATTCGACGCTCACCGTCAGGCCCTCGCCGGCGGCGGCGCGAGCCTCGATGGAGACGCCTTCCAGGTGCACCCGGTCGCGCCAAAACCGCCCCCGTGAGCCCGGCCCTAATACGATCTCGTGCCCCGGCGCCAGCCGCACCCGTAACGGCAACAGGTTGGAGGAGGCGGTCTCGCCCTCGAGCAGCGTCGAGACGCCTTCCACCGGTGCGCCCGCCACCAGGTAGGGCTCGTCGGAGGCCGCGAATCCCACCGCCTCGCCGCCGGAGAGCGAGCCGGCGCTGAGCGCGGTCACAAGGAGAATTCCCCATCCGCAGTGAAAGTCCTGGAGCCGGATGCGCGTCACAGTCGCCATCATAGCCGAGCGCCGCCGCGCCGGGAATGGCGGTCTTGCGGCCGCGCCTGCGTTACAATCGCAGACTGCGCCCGCGTGGAAGGAACAGGCTCCTTGGAAACCAAACTGATCCAAGTTTCGTGCGACGATCCCGAGCCGCACGCGATCCAAGCGGCGGCCGACCTGATCCGAGCCGGGAAGATCGTCGCCATCCCCACCGACACCCTGTATACGCTGGTGGCGGACCCGTTCAGCCTGCACGCGGTCTCGTCGGTCTTTCGCGCCAAGGGCCGCGAGCTCAACCGCTCCCTGCCGATCCTGGTCGACTCGATCACGATGGCGGAGGATTACATTGCCCCGCCGCTCAGCGCCCGGTTTCTGTTTCTGGCCCGGCGGTACTGGCCGGGGCCGCTGACGATTATCACGCCCGCCTCATCGCTACTGCCGCTCAAGGTAACCGGCAACAGCGGCAGGCTGGCCATTCGCCAGAGCGCCATGCCGCTTGTGACCCGGCTGATTGAAGCGCTGGAAGGTCCCGTCATCTCGACCAGCGCCAACCGCTCGGGGCAGCCGACCTGCCGCAGCGGCATCGATGTCTTTGGCGAGATGGACGGCCGGGTGGACCTGATCCTGGACGGCGGGGCGATCGACGGCGCCGGGGCGACGACCATCGACATCACCGAGCTGGAATGGAAGCTCATTCGCGAAGGAGCGATCTCGCGCGAGCAGATCCAGGCGGCGCTGGAAGGTACGGAAGCGATTTAAGCCGCGCGTAGCGCCTTCAGCTCGACGCTCTCCACCAAATCCTTTACAGTCTCGCGGTAGGCTGCCATGTGGGGCGCCGCCAGGTGCGCGTGCAACGCCGCCACGCTCTCCCACTGCTCGACGATGGTGACCACATGGTCGTCCTTAACCTGAGCGGCGATACCGGAATCCGCGTCGACGCTGGGTTGGTAGCGAAGGCAGCCGTCCTCGGCCAGCACGTTCGGCACGTTGGCCTTGAATTTTTGGAGGAACTCTTCGCGGCCGCCGGGCCGGATGCGGATGGAGGCGATGACGTCGATCATAGGCGCTCATCATCGCAAAGTCTTGGCGCTCAAGGCCGCGCCCGCTGCACGCCGAGCTTCCGTTCCAGCTCGGTCTTGGTTTGCAGCAGGCGCAGCGACTCGCGGCGGTCGCCGTTGCGCTCGGCCTCCACAATGTCGCGGCGCACGGCGCGGTACTGCTTCTCCCAGCCCTGGCGCTCCATCGCGGCCAGCGCCTGCCGCCCCTGCTCGATCGAGAACGGCTGGCGGTCGCGATCAAACACGATCTGTGAAACCGTCTCGCGGTCGCGCTGTTCCAGCCGGCCCTCCAGGGCGCCGAAGTCAAAGGTGTCGGAGCTCTCGGACGCCGCCAGCAGCGCCTGAAAAATCGCCGCCCCGGCCGACTGCTGCGCCCGCGTAGCCTCCGCCGCCTGTGGCAGCATTTCGGCGCGGGCCTCGGACGAATCCAAAAAGAGCTCCAGCAGCAGGCGCTCGCTGGGGCCGAGCGGGTGCATCACGGTCGGGGCCGCCGCACGTCGTCCGCGGTCGGTCGAAGAGCGGCGAAACTCCTCCAGGATGAGGCCCGAGCTGACGCCCAGCCGCTCGGCGATGTCGTTGGCGATGGCGGCGCGCTGGATCTTATCCGGAAGCAGGTGGATCGAGGGCTTGAGAAACTCGAACGCCTCCACCCTCCCCTCGGCCGTCGAGAGGTCGAACTTCGTGCGCGCGCGGTCGGCCAGCCAGACCGAAAAATTTCGCGCCTGGTCGAGCTGCTTTCGGTAGGCGTCGGCCCCGTGCTGCCGGCAGTAGTCGTCGGGATCAAGCCCGCCGGGCAGCTCCAGGATGCGGACATGAAAGTTTTCTTCCAGCAGGACCTGGAGCGACTTCTCGGCTGCGCTCTGGCCCGCCGAGTCGGAATCAAAGTTCACCACCACCGTATCCACCAGGCGCCGCAACATGCGCACCTGCGGGTGGGTGAGGGCCGTGCCGCAGGTGGCCACGACCTCGCCGATTCCGGCGCGGGCCACGCCGATGACGTCCATGTAGCCTTCGGCCAGCACGACGCGGTTCTCCTTGTGCATCGCCTCCCGCGCCCGGTGCAGGTTGTAGAGCACGGCGCTCTTTTTGTAGACGTCCGTTTCAGGCGAGTTCAGATATTTGGGCTGCTGCTCATCGCGCAGCGCGCGAGCGCCGTAGGCGATGATCTTGCCGGTCTGGTTGGTGATGGGAAAGGTCACCCGATCGCGAAACCGGTCATAGAAGCCCTGCCGATCCTCCGGAACGCCCGCCAGCCCGGACGCCGGCAAGGCCTCGTCGGAGAAGCCCTGCTTCTTGAGCAGCGCGACCAGACGGTTCCCCGGCGGCGCGTAGCCGATGCCGAAGCTCGCGATCGTGTCGTCATTCAGCCCGCGCCGGCGCAGGTAGGCCAGCGCCTCGGCGCCTTCGGGCTCAAAGAGCCGGCGGGCGTAGAACTGCTGAGCGACCTCGTGGGCGCGGTAGATCGCGTCGCGCAGCTTCGCTTCCTCGTCGGAGTCGATGCCCTCGCGCCGCTTGGGGATGGCGATGCCGTGCTGCTCGGCGAGCTGGTGGAGCGCCTCCACGAAGCTCAGCCCCGAATAGTCCATCAGGAAGCTGAAAACGTCGCCGCCCTTGCCGCAACCGAAGCACTTGAAGATTTGCAGTCGGGCGTGGACCGAGAACGAGCCGGATTTTTCGGAATGGAAAGGGCACAGGCCGACAAAGCGGTCAGGACCGGCCTTCTTGAGCCGCACGTAGTCGCCGACGACCCGGACGATATCGACCTGACCCTTGACCTGCTGCGCGAAGTCCACGGGCCTCAGCCCTTGCCGCCGCGAGCGAGCATCTCGTCCACCGACCAACGCCCGCCGCCGTGAGCGCACAGGAACAGGAAAACAAAGCAATACAGCGCCGCCAGCTCACCGCCGTTGAGCAGCGGGTTGATCCCTTCGAGCAAACCCTTTTCGGCCACCGCCCCGGCCACATGGAACTGCCAGAAGGCGACCGCCATCATGCCGGAGCACAAGAACGCCACCCAACGGGTCTGGAATCCGATGAGGATCAACAAGCCGCCGACGAGCTCCAACATGCCGCCGAAGGCGAGTTGCGAGGGGAAGCTCACCGGATCGCGGCCCCACAGCCCGAACAGCTTCTGGGCGCCGTGCGGGAAAAACATCAGCCCGGCGACGATCCGCAGGGCTGCGTGCGTGATTTCAGGCCAGCTCATTGCTTAGTTTCCTCCAGGGGCGTTTCGTCATTGTCGCGCTTTTGGGCGGCCTACCGGCCGCCCCTACGCGAGACCCAGCAGGCGATCGACGCGGCGGCCCACGTCTTCGAGGTGGGCGCGGTCGCCGCCCTTGAGCTCCACCGTCGCCTCGCCCTGATAACCGATCTCGTTAAGCGCCTGGCGAACCTCCGGCCAATTCACGTCGCCGTCGCCCAAATCGACAAACCCGTCCTTGCGCGTGTAGTCCTTGAGATGCACCTTGGCCAGCCGGTCGCCGATCTGCCGGATCCAGTGCTGCGGGACGCCATGGTGCACCACATTGCCCACATCGAAATAGGCCTTCACCAGCGGGTGGTTGAATTCGTCGATGTACTGACAGAAATCCCGCGCCGTGAGCAGGAATTTGTTCCAGACCTCCTCGATGGCGACGACGACCTCGTGCCTTTCGGCCACCGGCAGGATGCGCTCGCGAATGACCTTTTGGGACCGCTCCCAGGCCTGCTCGTAGGTCGTATCGTCGCGCACCACGGCCGGTACCAGCAGCACGGTGTCGGCGCCGTAGAGCTTGGCTTGCTGTAGGGAAAGCTCCATACCTAAGACGCTGGCGTCCACGTCGGCCGGGTCGGGGCTGGAGAGCGGAAAGCCCCAGTGCGCCTGGTTCATGACCGAGTGGATGCGCAGCCCGGCGGCTTGCGCGGCGGCGTGAATCCTCTCGGCCTCGGCCGGGTCGTCGACCGTACGCGCCTCCATCGCGGGAAAGCCGATCTCGACGCACATCTTGAAGCTCTCCTCGTAGGGCATATCCGGGGGGAGCATGGAGATCAGCATTGAGCGCGTGATGGCGGCGCCGGTGTCGGCCTTGGTGGAATTGTTGGAACAGGCGGCCGCGGTCAGCGCGGCGGCGCCGGTGAAGAGGTCGCGTCGGGAAAGCATCTCGGGGTCATTGTAGACGGTAGAGGTCTTTGTGGCGCACGGCTTGGCCGTGCAGTCGGGTCAGTGGCCCGACAAGTTACTCCGCGGGGCGCCGTGTGCCAGCGTGCACGGCATGGGCTGTATCTAGCGGGATGAACGGATCCCATCGGGAGCGATGGAGGTAACCGTGGCAAAGAGCAAGGCCCAAGCCGCGAGGCCAAGCTGAAGGAAGCTCGGAGCAAAGTCACGACCGTGGGAACACGAATCGGCAGAGAGGCCGGGCGCGGGCGGTGAGCTTGCCTGCCACGGCGAAACCCAAAATCCATTCGAGACGCGTCAGGTAGAGCCGAGCGGCGCGAGACAAAAGATGCAGCGCCTAACCCGGGGAGATCTCCAGCGGGCGTCGCCAAAGCCAGGCAGACAGTATGGACAAACTCCAGGGACGAGACCGCAAGGCCCCGTCTCACACGGCCCGTCTCAATTGCCGATGCGCGAGGCCTCGATGATGTCGCGAGCCTCTTGCTCCTTCGACGACAAGACCCGCACCTCCACCACCCCGGCGGGCAGCTCCTGCACGTTCTGGCGGACGATCATCGAATCAATCCCGGAGGATTCCAGCAGACCGTGGATGACCTCCGCTTCCGACTCGGCATCGAAGTTGCTGGACTGAAAGATGGTCACGAATTTTTCGTCGGTGATCTTTTGTTGGTCGGACACGGACTACCTCTCTACGCATCAAGGGCGCCCAGGCGGGCGTCGCGGATGATCTCCTCGGCGTCGCCGCTCTCGCTCGCCAGCACCAGCAAGCTCACCCCGCCGGTGCGCTGAAAAGTTGGCGGCGTATGCCGGATGATCGCTTGGATGTCGGCCGACGCCAGCAACGTCTTCAGCACTTCCGCCTCGGCGTTCGCGCTGATGTCCTCGGCCGTGAAAACGGCCACTAACTTGTCGTGGTTCATGACGTGCAACCCAAAGCGCGCGCCGACTCCTCAGTATACGCCGCGTCACCGGCCTCACGGCTCGATCGCAGCTCAGCAGCGGACGCGGCCGAGGGTTGTTAGCGCCGGGACTAGGCAGCCGCCCACCCGGACGAGTATAATCAAAGGGTTAACGCTCTCGCGTGAAGAACGATTTACGAATCGACGTTCGCGAGCTTGAACGTCGGCCGGTCGATTTCGACCTCTCCTTCGCCCCCAGCGCGCTGCAATTGCCGGATGACTGGATTCCGGTGACCGAATTGCGCGCCGACGGGCGGGCGGAACTGCTCGGCGCCTCCGGCTCTAGGACGATTCGAGTCAAGGGCCGGCTGGAAGGCCGCGTGCGGGGCGAGTGCGGACGTTGTTTGAAGACTTTTGAGCTGAGCGCCGATCAGCCGTTCGACCTCTTCTTCCATCCGATGGAGATGATGGCCGACAGCGAAGAAGCGGCGGTGAGCTCGGATGATCTGGACTACGGCTTCTATGAGGACGGCGCCTTGCTGCTGTCCGACGTCGTCGCCGAGCAGTTGCAGTTGTGGTTGCCGATGCGCCCGCTGTGCCTCGACGACTGTCGCGGCATCTGCGGAGAGTGCGGCGCCGATCGAAACGAGGGAGAGTGTTCCTGCGCCGAGCGCCGAGCCGATCCGCGTTGGGAAACGCTCAGTAAGTTGAAGCGTAACTAGGACGAGAAAGAACCGAAGGACGGTCGAACATCCATGCCGAATCCAAAACGCCGCCATTCCAGGGCCCGCTCCTCCAAGCGCAGAGCGCATGATTTCCTGACGCCGAAGTCGACGACGACCTGCCAGCAATGCGGCGCTGACAAGTTGCCTCACCGCGTCTGCCTGGAGTGCGGCTACTACCGCGACAGAGAAGTCATCGAAGTCGAGACCGCATAGCCGGAGCCGGTCGGGCCTGGCGCCGGCTCGCCGTAATCAGCGAAAATTGATCGCATTCGGCGGGGATGGATCTTGAGCTTTGCCTGAACAGGTCACCATTGCAGTCGATGCGATGGGCAGCGATACCTGCCCCGCAACGGAAATTGAAGGCGCGATCGAGGCCGCGTCGCAATTTCCCGTGCGCGTGCTCTTGGCGGGCCCGGAAGACGTGCTGCGCTCCGAGCTCGACCGCCGTGGCGCCGGATCGCTGCCGATTGAAATCCTCCACGCCACCGAAGTCATCACGATGGAGGACTCGGCTTCGTCGGCGCTGCGCAACAAGCGCGACGCCTCGATCCGGGTGGCGGCGCGGGCCGTGCGCGAAGGCCGGGCCCAGGGCTTGGTCTCGGCGGGCAACACCGGAGCCTGCATGGCCATCGCCAAGACGGTGATGGGCTTGGTGCCGGGCGTGAAGAGACCGGCCTTGGCGCAGGTCTTCCCCACGCTGGAAGGCTCCTGGTCGGTGCTGATGGATGTCGGCGCGAACGTCGACTGCACGCCGGAGATGTTGGCCCAGTTTGCGCTGATGGGCGAGATCTACTCCAGGATCATCTGCCGCCGCCCTTCGCCGCGCGTCGGCATCCTTTCGATCGGCGAAGAGGAGCACAAGGGCAACGAGCTGACCAAGCTCACCACTCCGCTGCTCAAGGAGCTGCCGATCAACTTCATCGGCAACGTCGAAGGCCAGGACCTCTACAGCGGGGCCGCTGACGTCATCGTCTGCGACGGCTTCACCGGCAACGTCGCGCTCAAGGTCAGCGAAGGGCTGGTCGCGGCGGTCCGTCAGATCCTCAAGGAGTCGCTCGAAAAGACGCTTCAACGGAAAATCGGGTACGTGCTGGCAAAGGAAGCTTTTGAAGACTTTCGCAAGCGCGTGGACTACACCGAGTACGGCGGCGCGCCCCTGTTGGGGCTCAAGGGCACCTGCCTGATCTGCCACGGACGTTCCAACCCCAACGCGATCAAGAACGCCGTCCGCGTCGCCGCCGAGCTGAGCCAGGGCGGAGTCAGCACTCAGATTGAGGCGGCCATGCACGACAGCTTCGAGAAAGTGCGCTGAAGGCGGCGGGCTGGCCGCGCTCATCCCAGTGTCCTGTCTCTGAAGAGGCCATTTGCGACGCAAACGCGTAGCGGAATTTAGCCCAGGGCGTCAGCCCTGAGACAAAGGGGGCTGCGGCGCCCTTGTTTGCCAGAGCTTAGGGGCCGTGAAAAATGTGGAAGGCGGAGCCGTTTGCGCTTAACCTTCGGCTCTCGCCTCCGGTCGATCGTAAACGCAAGAAAGAAGGGGGCTTCGCGGCGGATAAAATCCAGGCCCTCACGGACCGGGCTAGCACAATGCCGCCCCAAGGGCTTGAACACGCCCCCGCTGCGCGGATCGCAGGATTTTCAGCCCCTCACGCCCGGGGCTAGTGCCGGGGCCAATGACTGAGTCGCCCCTTCCGCGAGAGCTTCCGAGGTAGCGCCCTGGCTCCGCTCAAAGCACCCGCAGCCCGGCGAATTTGACGACGAGCTTCTTCAAACCGTGGCTGCGGAACATCACCGTCACTTTAGCCAAGTCGCCGCCGCCCTCTTCCTTGACGATCGTGCCCACGCCGTAGCGGTCATGCTGCACCCGCGCTCCCCGGACGAGCGCTCCCGCCGGGGCGCCCGACGGCGGCTTGACCTGCAAGGTCGGATTGGAGCGCATCGGCGGATAGACCGGTTTCGGGGCGGGTTTTGCGGCCGCGGGCTTGGCCGGAGGCACTGCGATGCCCTTCTTTCGGAAGAACTGCGCCACCGCGTCAGCCGAATCGTAGGTCCCGCCAAGCTTGGGACGCGCGCTCGCCAGCCGGCTTTCGGCCATGCCGCGCACCTGATGCCGCTCGGAAAACAGGTCGGCCTCTGTGTGGGAGACGAACGCCCGTTCGCTGGGGCTTGGGGCGAGGCCAAAAAGCTCGGATCCGCCCACCGTGCGGTCGTCAATGAGCTGCGGAGGGACTTCCTGCAAGAAGCGCGACGGCGCCATCCAGTCCGGCGAGCCGCCGCCCCAGCGCCGCCGGGTGCGGGCGCAGGTGAGGATGAGCTGCTGCTCCGCCCGCGTCATGCCCACGTAGCACAGCCGCCGCTCCTCCTCCATCGCCGAATCGTCCTCGAACGAGCGGCTGTGCGGGAACAGGCCTTCTTCCATGCCGATCATCGCCACCAACGGGAACTCCAGCCCCTTGGCGTTGTGCAGCGTCATGAGGGTGATCTGCGCCGCCTCGTCGAGCCGGTCGCTGTCGGCCACCAGGGCGGCGTGGTCCAGAAATTCCTCGATTCCCTCATCGCGCTGAGCGGCGTCGGCGGCGGCGTTGAGCAGCTCGTTCACGTTCTCGCGGCGGCCTTCGGCTTCGGGCGACGGATCGGTTTCGAGCATCCGCATGTAGCCGCTCTGCTCGAAGATCCAGCGCAACGCCTCATCCACGGGCTTGTCGGCGATGTTCTGCTGACACAGCTTGAGGAAGTGCCAAAAACCCTTCAGCGCCGCATGGGCCCGCGCCGGGAAGCGGTGTTCCTCCACGCTGCGGCAGATCGCCTCCCACAGCGTGATCTTCTCCTGGTAGGCGAAGCTCTGCAGCGTGTCGATCGTTGTCTTGCCGATGCCGCGCGCCGGGGTGTTGATGATGCGCAGCAGGCTGATGGCGTCGCCGGGAGACTGCGACGATTTGAGGTAGGCGATCAGGTCCTTGACCTCGGCGCGCTGGTAAAAGCTCACGCCGCCGACCACCAGATACTTGCGCCCGAAACGCCGAAACGCCTCTTCCATCTGCCGCGACTGCGCGTTGGTGCGGTAGAGGACAGCGGCGCGGGCG